>JAJYKC010000123.1 GCA_021788955.1 Acidobacteriota bacterium | reverse complement strand
CTCATGGGCGACGGTTGCTTCATCCATCCCGCCAAGCCGACCCAGTGCCGCCTTTTCCCCTTTTGGCCCGAGTTAGTCGAAGATCGCAAGAATTGGCGCCGCGTCTCGCGTTACTGCCCCGGTATCAGCACCGGCCACCTGGTCCAGATCGGCACGGCCATCGAGCGCGCCTCGGGAATGAAAACCGCTTATCCGGAACTCTACTGACAGCGCCCATGCGATAATTGCGCCTATATGGCAACCCGTCGCGACGTGTTTTTACTTCCGGCTCTGCTTACGCCGGCCTTCGCCGCTTCCGGCCTTTCCGAATCCACCGTCCGCGCCTCGGCGGCAAAAGTCACTAAGGCCGACTTCGGTGAGACCAGCGTGTACTTCGATGGCCCGACCGGCCAATTGCAATCGCTCTACGCCGGCAGCGTTCTGCTTCATCCCGGCCAGCAACCGCATCCGCCGCACCAGCATCCCGAAGAAGAAATCGTCGTGATCGCCGAAGGCAATGGCAGCATCTTTCTCGATGGCAAGTGGAGCCCCGCGCCTCTGGGCACCATGATGTACTGCGGCGCCAACAAGCTTCATGGCATCCGCAACACCGGTAAGACGCCGCTCCTGTTCTACTTCTCGAAGTGGAAAGCGGGCGCCTGACCGGCCTCGCGTTTTGAAGCCACCGGAGCCCCGCCCCGGCGCAATTTTGGCGTCTGGAAAAACGCTTCGGCTATACTACAAATTCCTGCGGAGCGGATCGATTCAATGACGGCATGGGTATTCACGCTGGTAGTGTGGGCCACGGCGACGGTCGCCGGTTTTCTCGGCGCGCTCACCGGTCTCGGCGGCGGAGTTGTCGTCGTGCCGGTGCTCGCGCTCGCGCTCGGTGTTGATATCAAATACGCTATTGGAGCCTCACTTGTCTCTGTCATCGCCACTTCTTCCGGCGCGGCGGCGGCATATGTTAAGGAGGGTTATTCTAATATCCGCATCGGCATGCTGCTCGAAATCGCAACCACCGTCGGAGCAATCTTAGGCGCTTTCCTCGCCGCCCACGTCGCCACCCACATCATTGCCGTCATTTTCGGACTCGTCCTCATCCATTCCGCCCTTCAGACCGTCGTCAACGCCGGCCCGGATTCCGGACCGCCCATCGAATCGGATCCTCTCGCCAAGAGTCTCCGCCTCGCCAGTGATTATCCGCTTCACGGAGGGCGTCAGAAGTATGGCGTGCAAAACGTACCAGCCGGCTTCGGCCTCATGTTCGGTGCCGGCGCCCTCTCGGGCCTACTGGGCATCGGCTCCGGCGCCCTCAAGGTCATCGCCATGGACCGCGCGATGAAGATCCCCTTCCGCGTCTCCACCACGACTAGCAACTTCATGATCGGCGTCACCGCGGCGGCCAGCGCCGGCGTCTACTTGAGCCGTGGCTACATCGACCCCCGTGTCGCCATGCCCGTCATGCTCGGCGTCCTGGGCGGCGCTTTCTTAGGCACCAAGGTGCTGATGCGCGTTCGCGTTAGAACGCTTCGCGTCGTATTCGCCGTCGTAATCTTCGCTCTCGCCGTCGAAATGATCGTCAGCGGCGTCAGGGGAAGGATCTGAGCCCTATGGACGATACCCGCCTCGAAAATATCATCGGCAATCTGCTTCGTGCCGGCGTCCTGCTCGCGGCGTCGATCGTCGTCTTTGGCGGTATCGTCTATCTCGTCGGCCACCACTCCGACGCCACACAGTATCAGACGTTTCGAATTGAAGGCCCCGATGTCCGCACCATCCCCGGCATCCTCCACTCGGCCGCTCAGTTCCGCGGCGAAGGGCTGATCCAACTCGGCTTACTCCTGTTAATCGCTACGCCCATCGCCCGCGTCGCTCTCGCCGCCGCCGGTTTCTATCTGGAACGCGACCACTTATACGTCGTAGTAAGTCTCATTGTTCTCGCCGTTCTGCTCTACAGCCTTGTGCAGAGCGGCTAAGTACCCCGCGCCGCCCATACCAACCCGGCCGCCCCAAGGTCTTCGCACGCCAGCCCCAGCGACTTGAAGACAGTGGCGCGGTTTTCGCCGCCGCGTCCCGGTTTGATTCCCGCAATCACCTCACCTAACTCCGCCCGGATATGGTCCTCTCCGAACCACCCCTCGCGCATCGCTAGAATCACGTCCCCGCTTTCCCGCAGCGCCGACTCTCGCGAGTCCACGTATAACTCCGCCGAGGCTACTAACTCCGGGTCTAACTCGCGCTCATTCGGCCGGCAAGCCCCGACGGCCATCACGTGCGCGCCTTCTTTCACCCAGCCCGCCCGCAATACCGGCTCCCGGGCCTGCGTCGCCACCACAATCGCGTCCGCGCCGCGCACCGCTTCCTCCGCGCTCTCGCACGCCCGGACGCCTTGGTGCTCTCTCGCGAACCGCTCCCGGCTCTCCCTGCGTGGGCTCCAGCAGCGAATCTCGTCGAAGCTTCGCCCCCGCCGAAGCATCTCCAAATGGCTCCGCGCCTGCACCCCACTTCCCACCAGCGCCAGCACCTTCACGAACTCCGGACCAAGCCACTTCAGCGATACCGTCGAAACCGCCGCCGTGCGCATCTCCGTGATGTAGCGTCCATCCATCGCCGCCAGTGCCTCGCCCGTCCCAGCGTCGAAAAGCACAATCACGGCCTGGTGCGACGGCAGTCCGCGCGCTGCGTTTCCCGGGTAGACTGAAACCAACTTCGCCCCCATCTGGCCGTCGTCACGGTTGAGCGCCGGCATCGCGGCCAATAGCCCGTCCGCGGCCTCGATCACCAGCCGCAGCGGCTGCGTCACGCTGCCGCTGGAACACGAGGCGAGCGCACGCTCCATCGCCGCCTCGAGTTCCTCCAGTCCCAGCAGGCGCCGCACTTCCTCTTCGTTAATCCAGCAACTCACGTCAATTCAGTATCGGAAACAGACTACGCCGTTGCGCGTAATACTCGCCCATCGCGCAGTTCGCTTCGCCGATCTCAGCGAGCGCCGATAATAACTTGTTCCAATCCGCGGCCGGAACGCAAAGATACATCTCCTCGTCGGGCAACCCGGTGAAGGTGCGGTTCCCCTTGCAGCCGAACGATAACGCCGGCTGCTTCTGCCCAAGCGCGAACGGCACCACCGCGCACGCCGGCCGCCCGAGACCATTCACCGGCCCTTTCGCCAGCCCGGCGCGAAGCGCCGCTTCGTAAACCAGCATCGCCGCCGCCGGCTTCGCCGCCAGAATCACCACATCGGCCCGGAACGCCGCCTCGCCCAATGGCGCATAGGCCACGTATTTCGGCGCGCGATCGAGCACGGGAATCCCCGGCGCTTCACTCTCGCGCAGGTATCCGCTCGAAACCATCAGCTTCATCGTGTCCATCAACTGCCCTTCGGGAGCACCCTCGCCAAGCGCATGGGTATGCGTCCCCACCGCGCAGTTCCAGTGGTCTGCCGGCACCGTATAAAACGCCCCACCACGCATCGCCAGCCTCCAGAACGAGCACCCGGCCGGCGCCGCGCCGCCTTCCCACCGCCTCACACCCTCCGGCGCATCGTCCAGCAGCCCAATCGCGACAGGCGGGCTTGAAAGCCCCAGCAACTTCTCAAACTCGGATATCGTCATATATTTTTCCATTGTGAATCACACGAGACGCCTTCGAATGGCAATCGCGCTACTTCTATTCGCCATCCTTACTATCGCCGGCTTGCACGCGCAGAATCCGGCCTCCGCCGGAACTCAGCCGGCAGCTACGTCGACCCTCCCCGAACCGCCCAAACTCGCCCAACCCAGCACTCCCCAACAGGAGGGAGCGCCGAAGCTTCAGCCCGGTGAACTCCCTATCGACAAACGCATCTTCGGTGTCCTGCCCAACTACCGCACCGCGAACGAATCCGCGACATATTCTCCCATCGACAACCGCCGCAAGCTCTGGATCGCCACCAAAGACAGTACGGACGGCCCGCTCTTCCTCAACGCCCTCGTCCTGGCCTCCATCGCGCAAGGCGACAACTCGCACCCCGCCTTCGGCCAGGGCACCATCGGCTTCGGCCATCGATACGTCACCGGCCTCGCCGACCAGCTCATCGGGAATTACCTCACCGAAGGCGTATTTCCCGTCCTGCTACACGAGGACCCTCGCTACTTCCGTCGTGGCCACGGCTCGAAGAAGAGCCGCACCTGGTACGCGGCCACACGCATCTTCGTCACCAAGAACGACAGCGGCCGGACGATGTTCAACTTCTCCGAATTTCTCGGCAACGCCACCGCCGCGGGCATCGGCAATGCTTACTACCCCGGCGAGCGCACGCTGCTTGATAACGTGCAGCGCTTCTGGACGCAGCTCGCCACAGACTCGATTTCGCAGATCCTCAAGGAGTTCTGGCCCGACATCAAGCGCCACTACCGGGAAAAACATCAGCGCCAGTTAGCGCCTTGAGCTCTCCTGTGAGTCCACGAACAAGCGATTGGCCTCCGCGTAGGGCATCGCACCGTTCAGCATCGCCAGATAGGCGCCGTCCTTGTGTAGTTGCCGCGCCACGCGGTCAAGCAGTCCCAGCGTCGCGCGCATCGGCCCGCTCCCGGTGCTCACTCGCGCAACCCCAAGACGCTTCAGTTCCGTCACGGGCGGCGTACCAGCCACCGCAAGCACATTCAGCGGCCCGCGCACGGCCTCAACCAGTCTCGCGATTGTCGCGCCGTCGTGAACGCCGGGCGCAAACAAACAGTCCGCACCCGCCTCGCCGTAGGCGTTCAACCGCTCCACGGCCCGCTCGAACCGGCTCGCTTCGTCTCCCGTCTGCCGCCAGAAAATATCGGTCCTGGCGTTAATCACCATGGCCGGCACGGCCGCTCGAACCGCGCGGATCGCCGGCGCCAGATCGAAGAGTCCCTCGTTCGTCGAATCCTCGAGGTTCATCCCCACCGCGCCCGCCGCCCACGCTTCGCGCGCTGTTTGTTCCGCATCGCCGTAGCCGGCTTCCACATCCGCCGTCACCGGAACCTGAACCGCCCGCGCGATCCGTTTGACCGCGTCCATCATTTCGCTGCGCGGGACGCGCTCGCCGTCCGCATAGCCGAGGGAAAACGCGATTCCCCCGCTCGTTGTGCCGATCGCCGGGAAACCGGCCCGCTCGAAAATCCGCGCGCTCGCCGCGTCCCACGCGTTCGGCAGCACCAGCACCGGCCGGTGAAGCTCCCGAAGTACGTCAGCCTTGTTATCCACGCTTCAATCCCCTCCACTTTCGGCGCGGCGTTCGACGCGCTTCAGAAAGCTCGCCACCGCCGCCCGGAAGTCCGCGCAATACTCGTCGCGGCTCACCGCCTTCGGCGTAATCTCAACCATCTCCGCGCCCGGAATCCACAAGGCAAGCTCCCTCGCCATCTCGAGCGGATGAACAAAATCCCGCGCCGTGCCGATCACCATCGCCGGAGTGCGGATCGCGCGAATCTGTTCCTCGGTCACACCCGGGCCGTCCGCCGAAATCCGGCATAGCAACTCGCGTGTGATTTCTATCGGCTCGCGCGAAAAGAACCCACGTAGTGACGTAAGATTATCCGGCGCCGCGCGGGATAACTCACGCGCCGTCTCAGACGCCTCGAACTGCACGCGAGCCTCCGGGGCAGGGAAGCGGCGCAGCAGTTCTCCCACCAGCGCATTCGGCCGCATGTTCGCCGATGCGTTTTCCGCCATCCGCGCCGGGCGCGCCAGTACCAGCCCCCGGACCAGGTCCGGCCGCCGCGCGGCGATGCGCAGCGACATTGCCGCGCCCATCGAGATCCCGCCCAGCACCACCGGCGCCAGTTTTGAGGCTTCGATCATCGAAACAACGTCGCCGGAAAATGTTGCGATCGAAAATTCCTCCGGCTTGCCCGCCTCCGACTGGCCGTGACCCCGGCACTCGAGCGTCACGCACCGCCATCCGCTCGCCGCAGGGAAAACTTCCGCGGGTTGCCCGGCGTCGCCGCAGAGCCCGTGCTGGAAAACCATCGCCTGTCCCTCGCCCGTCTCCCACACCGCCAGCCGCAACCCCAGGCGCTCATACGCGAGCAACTTCATTGGCCGGCTTCCGCCGCGGCAAGCCGTTTTCGCAAGAACGCCGCCACGCGGCCCGCGTCGGCCTCGGCCAACCCATGCGTGATCAGGCTGCCCTCGAACCCGCACCGCTTCAGCGCAGCCAGGTAATACGGATAATCGAGCACGCCGTCGCCCGCCGTGCCGAATCGTCCATCCGCCAGCCGATCCTTCGCATGAGCAATCGCAATCCATCCGCCTAGCAGTTCCACGGCTTCGTCAATGAATGCGTGCTGCCGCGCCACATCCGCGGCCTCGAACAAATTCGCCGCGTCGAACACGATCCGCACCCGCCCGCCTTCCATCTCGTCAATCAACCTCCGCGCCCGCCGTGCCGAACTCACCACGTTGCCCAACTCCGGCTCGACGCCCACGAACACCTCATGTTCCTCGGCGACCGCAAGCAACCCGCGAAACTCCCGGCACATCTCTTCCCACGCCTCCGGACCCGAGTTTTCCGCGTGATACCGCCACATGTCGTGCGCATCCCGCGTGCCCGTGCATACAGTCAGAAGCTTCGCCCCCATTCGCCGCGCCGCCGCTGCAATCGCCACAATCGCCCGCCGCCCGCGCTCACGTTCCGCGGTGTCTGGATGAATGATGTTGTACGTCGCCGAAACGGCTTCAATCGCAATTCCGTTCTCTTCCGCCGCCGCCCGCACAGCTTCGGCAACCTCGTCGGGAACCGCGAGCGGAAGCGGACTCAGCCCGGAGCACGCCATGTTGTACTGCACGGACTCGTACCCGGACCGGCGCACGGCTTCAAACACCGCTCCGGGCGCCGTCCCTGCGAACGTCTTCGCGAAAATTCCCAGCTTCACTCCACACCCCCGGACACATCCGCCAGCCTGACCGGCTCGCCGCTTTTCACCGATTGCGATATCGCCGCCATACCCCGCACCGACGCGACCCCGTC
>JAJYKC010000122.1 GCA_021788955.1 Acidobacteriota bacterium | reverse complement strand
GGCAATGCAGACCACGTTTGAGCCGGGACGCGAGATCGACGACGCGGCCGCGGTGATGGTGGAATTTGCGAACGGGTCCCAGGGGACGTTCGAAGCGACACGGTACGCCGTTGGCGCGGTGAACCAGAACCGGTTTGAGATTCACGGCTCGCGCGGCATGTTGCGGTTCAACCTGGAGGATTTGAACCGGCTGGAATTCCACGATGCGACGCTCGACGCCACCGAGCAGGGCCCGCGGTCGATTCTGGTGACCGCGCCGGGGCATCCCTACGGCACGAACTTCTGGAAGCCTGGCCACATCATCGGCTACGAGCACACGTTCATCGCGGTGCTGGGGGATTTTCTGCGCGCGCTGGAGCGGGACGAGCCGTTCCATCCGAATTTTGAGGACGGGCTCGCGGTGCAAAGCCTTCTGGATGCGGTGGAGCGATCCGCGGCGAGCGGGGTTTGGACGACGCCGGAGAAAGCCGTCGTTTAACGGCCCTCAAACCAGGCGTGGAGTTCGTCCTCGCTCATGCCGAGAAACGACGGGGCGCGATGCAGCGACCAATGCTCGATGTGTTCGACGAACGCGCCCGGCGCGACGGTTTCGAGCGGTCCCAGTGTTTCGAGTTCCAGCATGTCGCGATTGGTGAAGATCTCGCCGGAGGCGCCCATGTCGGGGTACGTAGAGGAAGGGTCGGCGGTTGAGGTTTTCAAGAATACGTCGCCTTCGAGTTGATAGGCGAGGCGCGTTCGTTCGGCGAACAGGCCGGCCTTTTGCGGCGTCGCGGCCGCGGGGTCCTGGCGCAGGAGGATGTGGCGCGGAAGGAATTTCCAGCGGGGATCGGAGAGGTCCGTGTAGCCCCACATGACGAGCGGATTGGTGGGCAGGAGGCGGTCTTCGTGGCGGGCGCGCGGCGGAAGAGAGGCGACGGCGACGCCGCCCGGCGCCATGACGGTCAAGGCCCATGGGGCAAAGCGGATCGCGAAGCGATTGTGATTCCGGATGCGGTGGATGAGAGTGGCTTCGGCGGAGGAGAGCGCGAGACGGATTTCGATCTGCTTTTCCAGGCGCGTGCCGGGATCGACGGGTTGCGTCGCGATGAGGCCCTCGGCGGTTTCGGTGATCGAAATGGGGCTGTTGTCGAGCGCGTAGGTGGTGGCGTGGTCTTCCGGGGCGACCCAGAGACGGTGGCCGCCGCGGTTCTCCCAGTGCTCTTCTCCGGAGCCGCCCATGGCGCCGTCGTAGTTCTTGAAAAGATTCCGTCCGCCGGGGAATCCGCAGGAAATCACGCGGGGGCCGACGTCCGCCGTCACGATCAATTCGATCGCGCCGTTGCTCAATTCGCAGTTATTTGCCCATCCGCGGTAGGACCGTTTGGTTACGCTCATCCCCCGTATGGTGACAAATTTCGCGCAGAATTGGTGAGACCGTCAGCGGCGGTGGCAACTCGCCGCGAGATAGTCGTGATTCATACGAGCGATGACCTCGAGACGGATGCCTTTGGGGCAAGCCGCTTCGCACTCACCGAGATTCGTGCATGCGCCGAAGCCCTCGATGTTCCACTGCGCCACCATGTTGAGCGCGCGTTCGTGGCGCTCGGGTTCGCCTTGCGGCAGGAGGCCGAGATGCGTGATCTTGGCGCCGGTGAACAGCGCAGCAGCGGCGTTGGGACAGGCCGCGACGCAGGCTCCGCAGCCGATGCAGGCGGCGGCGTCCATGGCGCGATCGGCGTTGTCCTTGGCTACGGGGATCGCGTTGCCGTCCGGCGCGCTGCCGGTAGAAACCGAGATGTAGCCACCGGCGGCGATGATGCGGTCGAAGGCGCTGCGGTCGACCATCAGATCCTTCAGGACCGGGAATGCCTCGGCGCGCCACGGCTCCAGATACAGTTCGTCGCCGTCCTTGAAATGGCGGAGCGTGAGTTGACAGGTGGTGGTGAGACGCTGCGGCCCGTGGGCGATGCCGTTGATCATGAAGCCGCAGGAGCCGCAGATGCCTTCGCGGCAATCATGCTCGAACGCCACGGGTTCTTCACCCTTCTCGATGAGCCGCTCATTGAGAACGTCGAGGGCTTCGAGAATGGACATGTCGGGGTTCATTTCGCCGGCTTCGTAGCGAACCATGCGGCCAGCGCTCGCCGCGTTCTTCTGCCGCCAGATGTGGAGGATGAGTTTCATTACTTGTAGCTCCTCTGGCTCGGATGCACGTACTCAAACTCGAGCGCTTCCTTGTGGAGCACGTGGGGCGCGCCACCGCCCTGGTACTGCCAGGCGGCGGCGTAGGAGAACTCATCGTCGTTGCGGCGCGCTTCGCCGTCCGGCGTCTGATACTCCTCGCGGAAATGGCCGCCGCAGGATTCGTTGCGCTCGAGCGCGTCGCGGCACATCAACTCCGACAACTCGAAGAAGTCGGCGACGCGGCCGGCTTTTTCGAGCGACTGGTTCAGATCGCCGGCAGCGCCTAGGACACGGACGTTTTGCCAATACTCCTCGCGGAGTTCGCGGATTTTTCCGAGGGCGAGTTCGAGGCCGCGGGCGTTCCGCGACATGCCGCAGTCATCCCACACGATCTTGCCCAATTCGCGATGGAAGGAATCGACCGAGCGCTTGCCCTGGATCGACATGAGGCGCTGGGTGATCGACTGGACACTCGATTCGGCCTCGTGGAACGCCGGATGCGAGACGTCTGCCGGGGCGGGTTTGGCCTTGGCCAGATAGTCGCCCACGGTGTACGGAAGGACGAAGTAGCCGTCGCTCAGCCCCTGCATCAGCGCGCTCGCGCCGAGACGGTTCGCGCCGTGATCGGAGAAGTTCGCCTCGCCGATGACGAACAGGCCCGGGATGGTGCTCATCAGGTAGTAATCCACCCAGAGGCCGCCCATGGTGTAGTGCATGGCCGGGTAGATGCGCATCGGGGTTTTGTAGGGATTGTCGTCCGTGATGCGCTCGTACATCTCGAACAGGTTGCCGTAGCGCTCGCGGATCTTGTCTTCGCCGAGGCGGCGGATTGCGTCGCTGAAATCGAGATAGACGCCGAGCCCGCCGGGCCCGACGCCGCGGCCTTCGTCGCAGACCTGCTTGGCGTTGCGGGAGGCGACGTCGCGCGGCACCAGATTGCCGAAGCTCGGATACTTTCGTTCGAGGTAGTAATCGCGCTCGTTTTCGGGGATGGCGTCGGGACGCCGCTTGTCGCCGCCGGTCTTCGGCACCCAGATGCGTCCGTCATTACGGAGCGACTCGCTCATCAAGGTGAGTTTCGATTGATAGTCGCCCGAAACCGGGATGCAGGTGGGGTGAATCTGCGTGAAACAGGGGTTGGCGAAGTAAGCGCCTCGCTTGTGGGCGCGCCAGATGGCAGTGCAGTTGGAACCCTTGGCGTTGGTCGATAGATAGTAGACGTTGCCGTAGCCGCCGGTGCCGAGAACGACCGCATCGGCGACGTGACATTCGATCTTTCCGGTGACGAGGTCGCGCGTGACGATGCCGCGCGCCGCGCCGTCGATGACGACCAAGTCGAGCATCTCTGTCCGCGGGTACATCTCGACCTGGCCGGCTTCCACCTGCCGCTCGAGCGCCTGGTAAGCGCCGAGCAAGAGTTGCTGGCCGGTCTGCCCGCGGGCGTAGAAGGTGCGCGAAACCTGGGCGCCGCCGAAGGAGCGGTTGGAAAGCGTGCCGCCGTACTCGCGCGCAAAGGGAACGCCCTGGGCGACGCACTGGTCGATGATATTGAAGCTGATCTGCGCCAGCCTGTAGACGTTCGATTCACGGGCGCGGAAGTCGCCGCCCTTGACGGTGTCGTAGAAGAGGCGAAATACGCTGTCGCCGTCGTTGGGATAGTTCTTGGCGGCGTTGATGCCGCCCTGCGCGGCGATGCTGTGCGCGCGGCGGGGCGAGTCCTGGAAACAAAATGACTTGACTCTGTAGCCCAGCTCGCCCAGCGATGCGGCGGCGGATGCGCCGGCTAAGCCGGTGCCCACGACGATGATCGTGTGCTTGCGCTTGTTTGCCGGGTTGACCAGCTTCATTTCGAAACGGGCCCGGTCCCACCGGTTTTCGATCGGCCCGCTCGGGGATTTTGCGTCGAGTGCCATGATTACTTTACCCACCCTGCCAGTACCGAGATTGGTATGGAAATGTTGCCAATCACAATCAGTGTGCTGATCGCGACCGCGAGGCGCTTGATCACGGGCGTGTAGCGGGGATGATCGAAGCCGAGCGAGCGGAAGAGGCTCGAAAGGCCGTGGCTTAGATGCATGCCCAGCAGGATCATCGACAGGATGTAGAAAGCCGAAACGGGAAGGACCTTGAAACCGGCGACGACGTTCGCGTAGACGTTGCCTTCCTGATAGGGCGTGCCGCCGACGCCCCATGTGAACTCCATCAGATGGTAGATGACGAAGCAGAGGATAATCGGCCCGCTCCAGTACATGGTTCGCGCGGCGTAGGTGGCGGTCTGGTTCTTGTGGCGCACGTAGCCGGTGGGCCGGGCTTCGAGCTTGTTGAGAAGCGCGAGTTTCACCGACGACCAGATATGCAAAACCACCATGAGGAGCAGCGTAAGGCGCGCGCCCCAGAGCGCCGCCGGCATGGCGCGTAAAAGTTTCGCGTAAGCGTTGAGTTTTTCCGGACCTTCGTAGATTTGCAGGTTGCCTGCCATGTGGGCGAGAACAAAGCCGAATAAAATGACTCCGCTCACCGCCATGACCGCCTTCTTGCCGACGGTCGTGTCATAGAAGCGGAGGCTCTTTCGGGTGGCCACCGCTACCGCGGTCGTGCTCATTCGATATTCACCTGTATGGATGATGGCGAGTGGCGACTGCGCGAGAAGACTTGCCGCCCGCCCTCATTCAGGATAGAACCGAGCCGAGGTTGCAAACAACTCGATTGGGTTAGATCGCGCACAACGGAGCCGCGCGGCTGACGCCGCTCGCGGCCCTGTGCGCACGGGGGCGGTCCTTTGGGGGGACTTCAGGAGCGCGGGAACCCGGTAGAATAGGCTCTGTCCCATGAATCGCCGACAGTTTCTCGCTACCTCCGCTCTCATGGCCAACGCCGCCGCGCAGCCCGCCACGCCTCCGATCAAACTCGGCATTGATTTGTTCAGCATCCGCAACCAGAACTGGACGCCGATCCAATATCTCGACTACTGCGCCAAACAGAAGGCGCGCGTCGTGCATTTCTCGGAGACGCGGTTCCTGGGTTCGCTCGAACCGGCCAACCTTCGATCCATCCGCGAGCACGCGGAGAAACTGAACATCGAGGTGGAGATCGGGATGACGTCGATCTGCCCTTCGTCGAAGGCTTTCAAGCCGGAGTTGGGCACTGCGGAGGAACAGCTCACACGGATGATCGACGCGGCCACCATTGTGGGTTCGAGCATCGTGCGTTCGGTGCTCGGAACCGCGGCCGACCGGGATCCGGGACCGATCAGCAAACACATCGAGGACACGGTGAAGGTGCTTCATTCGGTTCGCCCGTACCTGCTCGATAAAGGAATCAAGGTTGCGATCGAGAATCACGCGGGCGACATGACGGCGCCGGAGGTGGAGACGCTGGTGCGCGAGGCCGGCACGGACATCACCGGCGTTTGCCTGGATTCGGGGAATCCGCTGTGGACGCTCGAAGATCCTCATTACACGCTCGAAACGCTGCATCCCTATGTACTGACCAGCCACACACGGGACACGATGGTTTGGAATACGCATGACGGCGCCGCGGTGACGTGGGTGCGGATGGGGCAAGGCAACGTCGGCATCCGCGAGTACATGCTGCGGTTTGCCGAACTTTGCCCAGGGAAGGCGCTGTCGATCGAGAGCATCGTCTTCGGTCCGCGCCAATATCCGTGGCGCAAACGGGAGTTCTGGCGCACGTATCAGGACGTCCAGGCGGCTTCGTTCAGCCGGTTCCTTACCATCGCCGAAACCGGGAAGCCGACTCCGGATTACGCTTTCAACCGGGGTGTCGAGCTCGAGCGGGAAGATCTGGAAGCGAGCCTCGCCTACGTGCGCGAGTTGTTCCATATATAGAGCCGGCATGAAGCGACTGGAAGGCAAGTCCGCCATCGTGACGGGCGGTACGAGAGGAATCGGCGAAGCGATCGCGCGGGCCTTCGCTACGGAAGGCGCCGATGTGTTGATCTGTTCGCGCAAGCAGGAGGGTGTGGACGGTGCGGTGGCCGGGTTGCAAGGGTTGGCGGGGCGCGTGGCGGGACTGGCGTGTCATGTGGGGCGGGAGTCAGACTGCGAGAAACTTCGCGACACCGCGCTTCGAGAGTTCGGCAAGATAGATATTCTGGTGAACAACGCGGCGACGAACATTGCGCAGGGTCCTTGCCTCGGTTTCGACGACGGGCAGTTCGACAAGATGGTGGAAGTGAATTTGAAGAGCGTGTTCCGCCTGGTGCGTCTAGTGGCGCCGGCGATGCTGGAGAGGGGCTCGGGCTCGATATTGAATATCGCCTCGATCGCAGGGCTGCGGCCGCAGTTCGAGAGCCTGCTGTACAGCATGACCAAGGCCGCGCTGATTATGATGACGCAGTCCTACGCGCTCGAGTTTGGTCCGCGGGGCGTGCGCGTGAACGCGATTGCGCCCGGCCTCATCCAGACGACGCTCAGCGAATTTTTTTGGAAGGATCCCGTGCGCGCGGAGAAGCTCATGACACTGCAGCCGATCAAACATCTTGGCCAACCGGAGGAGATTGCGACGATCGCGGTGACACTGGCGAGCGACGAATCGTCGTATCTCACGGGTCAGACAATTATTGTGGATGGAGGGCGTTTGCTTGGCTGGTAAAGGAATTAAACGGCTCATTCTCTTACTGCTTGTTGCCACCGTGGTTCACGCCGATGGCGAACTGGTGAAACAGGTTGTGGCGGCTTTGAACCGCGGCGACTTCCGCATGGCGGAGTTCGAGTTGGGAGTGGCGCGGGGCGAAAACGGGGTGACGCCGGAGTGGCTCGAGGCATCGTCGTGGTACGCCCGCGCGCTGCTGCTTTCGAATCAATTCGGCCCGGCAGAGGCGCGCGCCGAAGAGATTCTGAGCCTGGTTCC
>JAJYKC010000121.1 GCA_021788955.1 Acidobacteriota bacterium | reverse complement strand
GAAGCCGACACGCTCGCTTATCTTTCGATGGGCGGCCTGCACGCCGCGGTCGAAGACACGCAGGGGCATTATTGCTACGCCTGTTACACAGGCGATTACCCCACCGACTTAGTCAACATCGAGGAGTTAGTCGCCGCCCGCGGGCGTCACGGCTGACTTATCCCCCGCTTACGGGAACTTGACTCGCTCGACATGGCGGCCGCGCAGCAGAGGCTCGACCGACGCGGCGGGCTGAGGGCGCCCGAACAGATGGCCCTGCGCTTTGTCGCATCCGGCGGCGCGAAGTAAGTCAAGCTGCTCCTGCGTTTCGACGCCTTCGGCGATCACTTCCAGGCTGTGCTGGTGCGCCAGGTTCACGATCGTCTGCACCAGCGGCATCGAGCCGCCCGGGCTGGTGAGGTCGCGCAGAAATGCGCGGTCGATCTTCAACGTGTCGAGCGGAAGCCGCCGCAGATAACTCAGCGAGGAGTACCCGGTTCCGAAATCGTCGATCGAGACGCGCACGCCCATCCCGCGCAGCCGCTGCATCAGCGCGGAGGAGCCCTCGAGGTCGCGCAGCACGACGCTCTCGGTCAGCTCGAGGTCCAACCACTGGGCTTCCATCTGGTTGTTGACGATCGCCGAGCGCACCGCTTCGAAAAAGCCCGGCCGGCCGAACTGCAGCGCCGAAACGTTCACCGCCACGCGCACCGGCGCGTAGCCGAGCCGCCGCCACGCCGCGCCCTGCGCGCAGACCTGTTCGAGCACCCAGGTTCCGATCTCGGTAATCAGCCCGGCTTCTTCGGCCAGCGGGATGAACATCGAGGGCGAAATCCAGCCGAGCACCGGATGGTCCCAGCTCAGCAGCGCCTCGAAGCCGTCGAGCGAGCCGTCCATCAGCACGATCGGCTGGTAGCGCAGAAGGAACTCGCCGTTGTCGAGCGCGTGGCGCAGCGCGTTCTCCACCTCGAGCGCATCGAGCGGCGCGGTCTGCAGCTCGCGCGTGAACTGCCGCCAGTCGTTTTTGCCGTGGCGCTTGGCCTGCTGCATCGCGCGTTCGGCGTTGCGCAGAAGCAGTTCCGGCTCCTCGCCGTCGCGCGGATACTGGCTGACGCCGATGCTGGCCGTGGCGAACACCTCGCGCCCGCCGATGAGAAATGGCCTGCGCATCATCTCGAGGAAACCGGCCGGGTCCGGGCGCTCCGGCACCGCTTCGGCGAGCGAGCCGAGCAGCACGGCGAACTCGTCGCCGGCAAGCCGCGCCACGAAGCCGGCCACGCCGGTGGCTTCGCGGAGACGCTCGCCCACCAGGCGCAGCAACTGGTCGCCGACCGTGTGGCCGAGCGCGTCGTTGATCTGCTTGAAGCGGTCGAGGTCGAGGTAGAGCACCTTGAATTCGCCCGCGGCCGAGCTGATCGCCTCGGCGATGCGCTCAATCAGATAAAGCCGGTTCGGCAGATCGGTCAGATCGTCGTGCGTCACCTGGTGCTCGAGCCGTCCGGCAAGCTGGCGCTTTTCAATGGCGATGGCGGCCAACCGCGCGGCCGTGTCGAGCAACGACTGGTCTTCGGCGCGCGCGGTGCGTCCTTCCGGGAAGTGCAGAGCGAGCAAACCGAGAAGTTGACCGGCTCCGGACAGCAGCGCCGCCGACGCCGCGGTTTCGATACCCAGCCGCCGCAGCAGCGCGTTCCGCTGCGCCGCCGGCGAATTTCGCTCGCCGGCTTCTGTGATGGCTTCGATGCGCGAAGCCAGCCGGGAGTAGAAGCGCGGAAGGCCGGGCGCGATCACCTGGGCCACCCGCTGATCCTCGAGCAGAATCACCGCCACGCGGCCGCCGGCGCACTGCCGCTCGATCATGCGGACGAGGTGCTCGAGCACAGCTTCGATCGGCTCGTTGGCCGCGATCATTTCGAGCATTTCGTTGCGGTCGCGTTCCAGCCGCGCGGCGCGCCCGCTGTCGGCGCGGATCTGGTGCTCGAAGATCGAGCGGCCGAGGCTGCGGCCCATCATTTCGACGATTTCGCGCTCTTCGGGCGAAAACCGCCGGCGCGGGCCGGTCACCGAGAGAAAGCTCAACCTTCCGTAGAGATTGCCGTCGACCAGAATCGCGGCACTGAGCTGGCTGCCGACGTCGAAGCCGTCGGAGGCGACGGTGAAGCCTTCTGGCAGGCCGTAGGCGGCGCGGATCTGTTGGCCGTCCGGGTCGCCCGAGTGAATCAGGCCGGCCGGCAGGCTGAAGATCTCGCAGCCGGTGCGGAGAAAATCGTCGAACACCTGATCGAGCGAACTGTATTTGCGGACATTGAGCCGGTGCAGATGCTTGAGGTGTTTGCTGAAGCGGGCGAGGCGGTTTTCCAGTTCCGGATCGGTGGGCCGGTCGCGGTCCGGGTTGGGATCGGGCCGCGGCTGCCAGGCCATCCAGCGCACGGCGATGGGCTTCCCCTTATCAAACAAAATTCGGGAAAATGTTTCGCAGGTCACGCGGCCGCCGGACTTGGTCCGAAGCACCATGCGGCGCAGCACGGGAGCTCCGCCGCCGATCTGGTCGATGACGTCCTGCAGCGCCTGCTCGACGTGGGCGGGCTCGATCAGGTCGCTGAGGCGCATGTGGCCGGCTTCCTGCAATGTGTACCCGGTGAGTTTTTCCAGAGGGCCGTCGACGCTGAGGATCGCACCCTCGAAATTGTGGGTGCAGACCAGATCCGCTGTCTCTTCGGCGACTGCCGGGTTGTTCAAAGCCATGTCGGCGCCACCTTCATTCTGGACCGGCGCGGGGTCCCGGCTCAAGAGCTTTTCGTAAAGCTTTTCGTCCTGGGAAGCCTAGGCAGCGCGGATTGAGCCGGCAGAACTACGCCCGCGGGCGAGGCGGGCGAGCGGTTCGGATTTATCCCAGGTGGGCGTCGAGCATTTTCTGCACTTCGGTCTTGCCGACGGCGCCGACGCGCTGCTCGACGATCCTTCCGCCCTTGAACAGGAGCAGGGTGGGGATGCCGCGGATGTTGTAGCGCATCGCGGTTCCTCCGTTGTCGTCCACGTTCAGTTTTCCGACCTTCACCTTGCCGGCGTAGTCCGTCGCGACGGCATCGACGGTGGGGCTCATCATGCGGCAGGGCCCGCACCACTCGGCCCAGAAGTCCACCAGAACGGGGACCTCGGATGAAAGCACGTCTTGCTCGAACGTAGCGTCAGTAAACGTCAGGGTATTCGCACCGGCCATTTGTTTCGCTTAACTCCTGCCTAAAAAGATGCAATTTCGGGCCAAAGGATTCACCCGGCCCACGGCGGGTCAGCCGATGAGGCGCCGGTAAAGACCAGCGTATTCAGCGGCCGAGACCTGCCAGGAAAAGTCTTTCGCCATCGAGTGGACCATCATTGCAGTCCACTGTTTCCGGTCCCGCCAGGCCTCGAGCGCCGAACGGATCGCGCCCATCAGAGACCAGGGAGAATAGTCCCAGAACTTAAATCCCGTGCCTGGTTCAATCGTATCATCGAGGCCGCCGGTAGCGCGCACAATCGGGATGGTTCCATAGCGGAGGCTGTAGATCTGGTTGAGGCCGCAGGGTTCGTAGCGGCTGGGCATGAGGAACATGTCGGCGCCGGCTTCGATGCGGCGGGCGAGCGGGCCGTTGTAGCCGATGCGGACGCCGAAGACGTGCGGCCAGACTTGGGCGAAATGGCGGAAGCTGTCTTCAAAGCGCGGGTCGCCGCTGCCGAGGACAGCGACGGCGACGTCTTCGCCGGCGATGTCGGCGGCGGCCTGCTCGACGAGGTCGAAGCCTTTCTGGTCCGCGAAGCGGCTTACGATGCCGATGAGGGGGCGGTCGAGCGAATCGGGGAGGCCGAGTTCGGCGAGCAGGGCGCGTTTCGATTCGCGCTTGCCGGCTAAGTTCGAGGCCGAGTAATTCCGCGCGATGTGCGGATCGGTTTCCGGGTTCCACTCCGAGTAATCGACGCCGTTGAGGATGCCGGACAGGCGCGAAGAGCGGGCGCGGAGGAAGCCATCGAGGCCGAACCCGTACTCGGGGGTCTGGATTTCGCGGGCGTAGTTGGGGCTGACGGTGTTGATGGCGTCGGCGAACGCGATGCCGCCCTTGAGATAGTTCACGTCGCCGAGGTGTTCGAGCGCGTCGCGATGGAAGAGCGACATAGGAAGTCCGATGTCTCCCATGACATAACTTCCGTACCGTCCCTGGTAACCTAAGTTATGGATCGTAAGTAATGTACGAATGCCCAAGTAAGTCGGGTCGGGCGAGTAAGTGGAGCGGAGATAGATGGGGGCGAGGGAGGTCTGCCAGTCGTGGCAGTGGAGGACGTCGGGCCGGAAGAGGAAGCGGCTGACGGCGATGGCGCCGAGGCTCAGGACGGCGTAGCGGACGGGGTTATCCCAGAAGTCGCCGCCGGCGCCGCCGTAGATGCCGTGGCGCGCGTAGAGAGCGGGGCAGTCGATGAGGTAGTGGGTGACGCCGTTGTGCTCGAGCGAGAGGATGCGGGTGGGGAACGTGTGCGAGCCGCAGCGGAGGGGGAACTCGGGCCAGACTTCGGTGGGTTCGGAAGGAAGCTGGAGATCGAGGTAGTTAGGGAGGACGACGGCGACCTCTTCGCCGATTTCGCGGAGGGCGGCGGGAAGGGAGCCGAGCACGTCGGCGAGGCCGCCGGTCTTGCACAAGGGCGCGACTTCGGAGGCAACCATCAGCACGCGGCTCATGTTCGCAGTATCTCCTTATTGACGGCGTCGAGGACGCCGTTGATGAAGGCGACGCTTTCGTCGGAGGAGAAATGGCGGGCAAGTTCGAGGGCTTCGTCGATGGCGATGGCGGGCGGCGTGCCGAGTTCGGTCATTTCGTAGATGGCGAGGCGGAGGATGTTGCGGTCGACGATGGGCATGCGGTCGAGTTTCCAGTGCTCGGTCTTGGCCTGTATGCGTGCGTCGATGGCCGGGGCGGCGGAGGCGGCGCCTTTGGCGAGGGTTTCCATGAACCCGTCCTGGGCGGGCGATTCTTCCTCTTCGGCGCTATAGAGCGTTTCGTAGAAGGAGCGGATGGCCTCCTCGACGGGCTGGCGGCGTGAGTCCCATTGAAAGAGGACCTGCAAGGCGCGCTGCCGGGAGCGGTGGCGCGCGGGCATAGGCTTAGCGGGCGGCCTTCCCGAGCTTGCGGAGCAGGGATGCCATTTCGATGGCGGTCATGGCGGCGTCGAAGCCTTTGTTGCCGCTCTTGCCGCCGGCGCGGTCGATGGCTTGTTCCATGGTGTCGGCGGTGAGGACGCCGAAGGCGACGGGGACGCCGGTGTCGACGCCGGCCTGGGCGATGCCCGAGGCGGCTTGTCCGGCGACGTAATCGAAGTGCGGCGTGCCGCCGCGGATGACGGCGCCGAGGGCGATGACGGCGTCATGGGAGCCGGCGGAGACGAGCGCGCGGACGGTGAGGGGGATTTCCCAGGAGCCGGGGACCTTGACAATATCGACGGAATCGAGATCCGCGTTGGTGCGGCGCAGCGCGTCGAGGGCGCCTTCGAGCAGACGTTCCGATACGACGCTGTTGAAGCGCGCGACGACGATGGCGAACTTCATACCGCGGGCGTCGAGATTTCCTTCAATCACCTGAGGCATATATGGGATACTTGGGGTACAGCCCCTAATTCTAGCGCACGGCTCCCACGGACATGGATCCCCGCTTCATCCGCAACTTCTCCATCATTGCGCATATCGACCACGGCAAGTCGACACTGGCCGACCGTCTGCTCGAGCAGACGGGCGCTTTGAGCCAGCGCGAAATGATGGAGCAGGTGCTGGACACGATGGATCTGGAGCGGGAGCGCGGCATTACGATCAAGGCGCACGCGGTGCGGCTGATGTACAAGGCCAACGACGGGCAGGACTATCAGCTTAACCTGATCGACACGCCGGGGCACGTGGATTTCACGTATGAGGTTTCGCGGAGCCTGCAGGCGTGCGAAGGGGCGCTGCTGGTGGTGGACGCGAGCCAGGGCGTGGAGGCGCAAACGCTGGCGAACACGTACCTGGCCCTGCACCACAACCTGGAGATCCTGCCGGTGATTAACAAGATCGATTTGCCGTCGGCGGATCCGGACCGGATTCGCGAGCAGATCGAGCAGGTGATCGGGCTGCCGGCCGACGAGGCGCTGCTGGTGAGCGCGAAGAACGGGCTGGGGATTCACGAGCTTCTGGAAGCCGTGGTGAAGCACGTGCCGCCGCCGAAGGGCGATCCGGAGGCGCCGCTGCGGGCGCTGATTTTCGATTCGTGGTTCGACTCGTACCGCGGCGTCATCATCCTGATGCGCGTGATGGACGGACGGATGAAGCTGGGGCAGAAGATCCGGCTGTGGTCGACGGGGGCGTTGTGCGAGGTGGAGGGGCTCGGGTTTCAGAGTCCGAAGCCGATTCCGTGCGAGGAACTGTCGGCGGGCGAAGTGGGATTCGTGTTCGCCAACATCAAAACCGTGGGCGACGCCAAGATCGGCGACACGATCATGAGCGCGGAGGCGCCGGCCGCGGAACCGCTGCCGGGCTTCGAGGAGATGAAGCCGATGGTGTTCGCCGGGTTGTACCCGGTGGAGAGCCACGAGCACGGGCGGCTCAGGGAGGCGCTGGAAAAGCTGCGGCTGAACGACAGCGCGTTCAACTTCGAGCCGGAGAATTCGGTGGCGCTGGGGTTCGGGTTCCGGTGCGGGTTTCTGGGGCTGCTGCATTTAGAGATTGTGCAGGAGCGGCTGGAGCGCGAGTTCGAGATCGACTTGATTACGACGGCGCCGGGCGTGCGGTACCGCGTGACGCTGCTGGGCGGGGAATTGGTGGAGGTGGACAATCCGACCAAGTTTCCGAATCCGGCGGAGATCAAGCAGGTGGAGGAGCCGATTCTGGACGCGACGGTGATCACGCGCGAGGAGTATGTCGGCGAGATTCTGAAGCTGCTGGAAGAGAAGCGCGGGACGCAGAAGAAGTTCGAGTACATCGGCACGGGGCGGGTGCTGCTGGTGTATGAGCTGCCGCTGAACGAGATTGTGCTGGATTTTTACGACCGGCTGAAGTCGGCGTCCCGAGGGTATGCTTCGCT
>JAJYKC010000120.1 GCA_021788955.1 Acidobacteriota bacterium | reverse complement strand
CAGTGGTGCGGCCGGTTGTACGGAAGGCGTTGACGAGGAGGGCGGGGACAGTGCGGATGGAAGCGCGAGACCGGGCGATGCTGGTTGATTTCTACAGAGAGGATATAGGGAAGCTCGAAGGGATCGGGGGGGGGAGCCGGGAGGGATGGCTGCGGAGGGAGTGAAGGGCGGGGGAAAGGGTGGGGGGCCAAAACGGATACAATCTCAATCGAAACTATGAACCGAATACCACGCCGTGGATTTTTGCAGGCCGGGGCTTTTGCCGCCGGTTCTCTGGTAGCCGCCAAGGAGGTGATGCTCGACCCTTCGCCGGTCGGCGGAGGCGCACCGCAGGCCGCGGCGCCGAGCGACCGGGTTCGCTTCGGGATGATCGGCATCGGGATGCAAGGCTCGGGTTTGCTGGGCGCTTCGATCCAACTCCCTGGTGTGGAGTGCGTGGGCGCGGCCGATCTTTACGACGGCCGGCACCTGCTGGCCCGGCAGATCACAGGAAAGTCCGACCTGCCGGTTTCGCGGCGGTACCACGACCTGCTCGAACGGAAGGACATCGACTGCATTGTGGCGGCGGTGCCGGATCATTGGCATAAGCGGGTGGTGGTGGACGCCTGCAACGCGGGCAAGGACATTTATTGCGAGAAGCCGATGTCGCACGCCGCCGAGCAGGGTTTCGAGATGGTGGATGCGTCGCAGCGCAACAACCGCATTGTCCAGATCGGGTCGCAGCGGGTGAGTTCGGCGCTGTGCGCGCGGGCTCGCGAGATGTATCACAGCGGCGCAATCGGCGAGGTGGAGAACATCGAGCTTTCGCTGGGGCGCAACGATCCGACCGGGGCATGGATTTATCCGCCGCCGTTCGACGCCTCGCCGCAGACGATCGACTGGGAGACATGGCAGAACGACGCGCCGAAGATTCCGTTCGACAAGTATAAGTTCGCGCGGTGGCGGTGCTTTCGGGAATACGGGACGGGCGTGGGCGGCGACCTGATGGTGCATCTCATCAGCGGGATGATGTTTACGCTTGGATGGAACGAGGCGCCGCGGTCTGCGCAGGCTCTCGGCGGTATCTTCCGCTGGAAGGACGGGCGGAACATGCCGGACATCCATACAGTGTTGTTCGACTATCACGGCATACCGGTTTACGTGCGGCTGGGGCTGGGGACGGAGTCACCGGAACTGGCTCGGTTCATGGGCCCGAAGGGGATTCTCGATGCGGGCGGGTTTGAGCTGACTTACTCGCCGCAGGCGGGCGTGGACACGGCGCCGAGTTACTATGCCGGAGGGTTCCCGCGCGAGATGCGCGAGCAGTACGAACGCGAGTGGCACGAGAAGCACGACCCGAAACTCGGCCACGAGCCGATGACCGAGAGCACGGTCTACCGCGGGCACGACTGGGACGACGTGTCGCCGCACCTGTGGAACTTCTTCCAGGCGGTGAAGTCGCGGAAGCCGGTGGTGGAGGACGCGGTGTTCGGCAATCACGCGGCGATCGCGTGCCACATGGCGAACCAGTCTTACTTCCGCAGTAAGCCGGTTTATTGGGACGAAGCGTCAAAAACGATCAAGAGTTAAGCGAGTTTGCGCAGGACCCAGGTGGTCATGGAACGCTGGTTCTGGACCACCGTGGTTTTGAGCGGATCGAGTAACTGGCCGCGAAGTTGGCGGGTAAGCTCGACTAACATCGTTTCGTCGACAAGATAGCGCTCGGAGCCGTCGGGTAAGAGGAACCGGCGGCCTTCGACCGGCTTGACCTGCGTTTCGATTCCGATTGTGGAAGCCAGGCGGCAAAAGAAAAGGCCGCCGGGCTTCAGCACGCGCCACGAACCTTCGAGCATGGCGCGGAAGTGTGCGTCGTCGCGGGCGAAGTGGAGCACCGCGCTCGAAAGAACGACGTCGGAGAAAGCGTCCGGGAAGGACGTGGCTTCGATCGGCTCGCGGTGGAAGTTCGCGGCGGGCAGCGCCGGGGCGAGGGACGCGGCGATGGTGCGGACGGCGTGGATGGCGGCAGGCTCTGAGTCGGCGGCGAAGACTTCGTAGCCCTCTCGAAGGAGGTAGACGAGGTTGCGGCCGGCGCCGCAGCCCATGTCGAGGATACGCATGCCGGTCGCGATGCGGCCGCGGAGGATTTGATCAAACAGGTAGATGTCGATGGCGCCGAACTGCGCCTGGAGCTTGGTCACGGGAGTCACTCTGATGATACGGGATGAAGTGTGACGGGGCGGAAACCATAGGGGCGCGAGGATCTGGACTTCGCCGGGCGCCAGTGCGGCAGGAGCGCCTCGGCCAGACCGGTGGAGACGGCGCGGAGTCCGAACTCGCGCATCGCGTTGCCAAAGTTGCGGACGGCGCCGGGGAAGATGTATTTCTCGGTGTCGATGCGGAAGCCGTCGGCCGGCGTGGATGGGCACGAGTTCCGCGATGATGTAGAGGCCGCGGGCGTGGGCTTCGTCGATGAGTTTGGCGAGTTCGCGCTCTGCGGTGAAACGTGTGCCGTCGCTTGCGAAGTGCCCGTCGACGTTTAGGGCGTCGTGGGTCTCGTTGCCGTGGAAGTTGCAGTTGAACTCCGGGCGGGAGTTCTTCAGCACCGGGAAATCCGGCCGGCATTTACGCCGAGGTTCGCTACGGCACGCCGCCGGGGCGGAGTGATTGGCGAAGCGGTCGACCATGGCTCTACGACGGCGAGGGTAGCAAGAAGGGGGCCGGAGTCAGACGGCGGGTTTTTCGAGCGTTCCGGCGCCACCGAACCGAGGGGAGCGAACGGAGAAGTATTCGATGAGGCGTTTGCCGTGCCCGGCGGGCGCTTTGGTGTTCCGCTCCGCGAGGTGGTTGGCGAGCACGCGGAGGCCTTTCCCGAGTTCGGTGTCGGGGGCGACAAAGGTCGCCTCATGGAGGGCCTTCTGGACGGCCGCATAGTCGTTGGCAAGGCTGGCGAAGACGGGCTTTCCGAGGATGCGTTCCAACTCGGCCGCGCTCACGACGAGGCGGCGCGGCGTGCGGTTGAGGATGACCTGGGCGCGTTGGGACAACTGAAATTGTTCGAGAAACTTCAATTTTTCGCGGCCCATGTGAAGCGAGGGGGCTTCAGGGGTGGAGACGATGAAGATCCTGTTGGCTTCGGCGAGCAGTTCCATTTCGAGGGCCTCGAGACGGCCGGAAAGGTCGAGGCAGATGGTGCGGTAGTTCCGGCGGGCGAACTCCATCAGGGCGTGTATCTGGAAGGCATCGTAGATCAGGCCGGGATGGATTCCGCCAGAGGGGAGGACATCGAAGGAGCCGATTCGGGTAATGAGGTGAGCCCAGAGCTGCTCATCGAGTTGCGTGGCGCGATCGAGCGCTTCCTTGGCATCACCGGAGCCGTTGGCCTTGAGAAGGAAGCGGATGAGGCCGCCGGTGGTATCGAGGTCGGCGAGAAGGACGCTGCCGGGATCCTCCTTGGAGATCGCAGCGGCGATGTTGACAGCGACCGTAGTTGAACCGACGCCTCCTTTAGCGGGGAGGAAGGCGAAGACCTTACCGGTGGCTTGCGGCGTGTGGGTGTGGCGGGATTCGAGGCTCTCGCTAAGGCGGAGCAGCGATTCTTCGAGGGCGGCGATCTGGAGCGGCGCCGCGGCGAATTCGCGGATACCGGCTCGCATGCATTGCAGGAGCACGTCCGGCTCCGTGTTTTTGCCGAGGCCGACGATCTGAGTGCCGGAGGCGGAGCGTTCAATTTCAGCCGTGACGGCGAGGGCTTCGCTTAAGTCCTCGACGCTGAGGAAGACAATTTTCGGGGCGTGTGCGCGCAGGATTCGAACCAGATCCAACTGCCCGGGATAGTAATCCAATTCGCGGGCGATTTCGACCAGTGGCGTGCGGGCCAGTTCGTCGCGGCATTGCCGGCGGAGGTCGGAGTCCGGGCAGATGAGAATGGATCGGAACATAGTCGAATCTCTTAGGCTTATATCGGACGCGAGGGGAAATACTTTAGACGGAAAGGCGCACGCGAGGGCGCGGCCCGATAGCCAGCGGAGGGAATCGGATGTGCGAAGTGCCGCGTCCCTGCGGGCGCGGCACGGATTGGGCGCTGTGCGCTAGAGGGTCGAGGTGCAGTTCGGGCAGCGGGTCGCGGCGATGGCGATGGCGCTGCAGCAGAACGGGCAGTCTTTGGTTTTCGCCGGCTCCGGCGCGGGCGCTGGTTTCGGCAGGATTTTGTTGGCTCCCTTCACGACCAGGAAGACGGCGAAGGCGATGATCACGAAGTTGATGATCTCGTTTAGGAACGTCCCGTAATTCATTGTTACGACGCCCTTTATTGCCTTGGCCTGGGCCAGGGTCTCGCCGGCCGGCACGTCGCCCTTGAGCACGACGTAGAGATTGCTGAAGTCGACGCCGCTCAGCAGCATGCCGATCGGCGGCATCAGGATGTCTTTCACGAAGGAGCTGACGATCGCGCCGAAGGCCGCGCCAATGACGATGCCGACAGCGAGATCCAGAACGCTGCCGCGCGCGATGAACGCCTTAAATTCTTTCCACATACGATGATAGGTCCCTTCCGATTGGTGTGGACTTCTGGAAACAGCGTAATCAATTAAAGCAGGAAGGGAGGTGGAAGTAAATATGGGAGAGGCGTCAGGCGGGCGGGAGCGGGTGCGTGGGGATCTGGGCCAAACCGGCCGAGAGGAGCGTGGTGGCGAGTTGGACGAACTCGGCGTCGGAGGCGGTTTCGGGGATCGCGCCCTGGTCGCGGAGAGTGCGGAAAACCTCGCGGGCCGGGCGGCGGCCATCGAGGAGGCGGAGGGTTTGGTCGAGCCAGGGAGGGCAGGCCATTTCGGCCGGGACGGGGAGGTGGGTGGCGAGTATGGCCGTGACCGGTGTCCACTGGCCGGCCTGGAAGGAGTGGTTGACCAGCAGCCGGACGTGAGGGCTGACGGTGAGGACCTGATCGAGAAGGTTGTTGTCGAATCCGGGCTCGCGGCGCAGGGCCTCCCATCGGACGATCCATTCCAGGACCGGGCCGGTGAGTGTGGGGATGTCGCGGCGCTGGGTGAAGACGGCGCGGCCCGAGGTGCGGCGTTGTAAGACGAGGGTCGAGTAGAGGAACGCTTCGACGCCTGCGGCCTCGGCGGCGAGGAAACCGGCGCGCACATCTTCTGCGGTGGTCAGGGCGAGTTGTTCGGCGGGGGTAAAGCGCCGGCGGACGGCGAGGAAGATGTCAAGATCGTTGCCGGCGGGGCCGAGGAGGGCGCGGAGACGCTGCTCGACGGGTGTGGTGCCCGATTCGGCGAAGGTGGCGGTCAGGTAACACTGGCCGCCGGGAGCGAGGGCCGAGGGCAGGCCTTGGATGATGCGGCGGGTGACGCGTTCGCCGTCGGGACCGGCGTCGCGGAAGACATAGGCATCCTGGGCAGCGGGCAGGAACGGGGGATGGGCGGCGATGCGGTCAAACTGAAGGCCGGAGACAGGGTCGTAGAGATCGCCGGCGGCGGCCTGGAAATGTTCGATCCCGTTGAGCAAGGCGTTCCAGCGCGAATACTCGACGGCGCGGGGGGCGATGTCGCAGGCCCAGACGGAGCGGGCGTTAGTGGCGGCGAGGAGACCGGCGACACCGGCGCCGGCGCAGAGATCGAGAAAGCTGTCGCAGGGGGACGTGGGCAGGGAATCGAGGAAGCGGTATGCGTCAGGCGTAATGGCGAGGAAGACGGCATCGGCCAGAGGGAGGCGGCCGCGGCCGGTTTCGGGTTCCCAGTCCCGGTCGCTGGCGACGTAGACGCCGTGGACGGGGTAGAGCATGGCGGTGGCCAGGACGTGGCCGGGTTCGGTGGGATGCGGACGAAGCAGGCCAAACTCTTCGAGGAGGGAGAACGCTGCCGGGCCGAGGCGGCGGCTGACGAGGTCGGAAGGGGCGGATTCACGGTCGAGCAGGAGATGGGTGAGGACGCTCGAAGCCGAGCCAAGGGGTTCTGGGTCGCGTCCTTCTCCGACGGCGCGGAGTTCCGAGAGGCGGGCGATGCCGAGGCGGGAACAGAGGGCGGGCTCGGTGAAGCCGGCCGATTGCAAGGCGTCGCGAAGGGCGGAGAAGCGGGCAGGGTCCTGGAAGCGAAGCGGGAAGGACGGCACGGAGATAGTGTGGCATGAAGGCGCTTCGGAGGGGCGTAATAAAATGGGCGTGTCGATGGAGCAAGCAACCGTATATGTACTGGCGGTGGTGTTTGTGGCGTCGCTGATCCGCTCCTCGTTCGGCTTCGGCGAGGCGCTGTTTGCGGTGCCGCTGCTGGCGCTGCGCCTGCCGCTGGGGATTGCGGCGCCGGTGGCGGTGCTGCTTTCGATTACCATTGCCGGGTTTGTGGTGGCGCAGGACTGGCGCAAGATTCACGTGCGGAGCATGGGTTGGCTGATGTTCGCGACGCTGTTCGGCATTCCGCTGGGACTCGAGTTGCTGGCCAGCAACCATCAGAAGGCGGCGCGCGTGGCGCTGGGGCTGCTGATTGTTGCCTTCGCGGTGTATGCGCTGTTGGGGCGGAAGCCGCCGGAGTTGCGGCGCGACCATCTGGGGTGGCTGATGGGCTGCGGACTACTGGCGGGGGTGCTGGGCGGGGCGTACGGGATGAACGGTCCGCCGCTGGTGATTTACGGGGCGATGCGGCGGTGGACGGCGCAGCATTTCCGAGCGACGCTGCAGGGTTATTTTTTGCCGGCGAGCCTGCTCGGGATGGCAGGGTATTGGGCGAAGGGCTTATGGGCGCCGGCGGTGACGCACTATTACTTGATCTCTCTGCCGGCGGTGGTGCCGGCGATTCTGCTGGGGCGCGTGCTGAATCATCGGATGGAGGGCGCGGGGTTTCTGCGGTACGTGTATGCGGGGCTTGCTTGCGTGGGCGGGGTACTGGTGGTGCAGGCTTTGCGGGGGTGAAGGGGCGGCCGGCGATGGAGACGAGCGTCATGCCCGGCGCCAGCCCGGCCTTAAACGCCGGGCCGTTCCAGAGCACGTCCTCCACCAGGCCCCGCCGATTGAGGAACAGGCCCACCGAGAACATGGCGTTGATGCCCTGCATGCTGAGCTCGCCCGGGCCGACGTTCTCGTGCGCGCTCTGGTAGGGCG
>JAJYKC010000119.1 GCA_021788955.1 Acidobacteriota bacterium | reverse complement strand
CATCGACACCCTCCGCGCCGATCATCTCAGCGCCTACGGCTACACCCGCATCCACACCCCCACCATCGATTCCTTCGCCGGAACGCTGTTTGAAAACGCCCTCTGCCAGATCCCACTTACTCTCCCTTCCCACACCTCGTTATTTACTTCCACTTACCCCTTCCAGAACGGCGTCGAAGAAAATGCCGTCCGCGTCCCCGACGGCCTCACCACGTTGGCCTCCATCCTCCACGCTCACGGCTACCATACCGCCGCCTTTATCGGTAGCGCCATGCTCGGCCAGCAATTTCACCTCGACACCGGCTTCGATCTCTACGACAGTCCCTTCGAGTCCGCAGCCACCGATAACCCAACCGCCATGCACGTCCGCCGCGATGGAGCCCTCGTCCTCCGCTCCGCCCTCGAGTGGCTCAATTCCCAACAAGGCGCACCCGTCTTCGCCTTCATCCACTTATTCGATCTCCACACCCCGTACCCCTCCGGCCGCATGGAGCCCGAAACCGCCGCCTACGACCGCCAGTTACTCTACGTTGACCACCTCACCGGTCTCCTCCGCGCCGCGCTCGTTCGCGATGGCCTCTGGCGCCGCTCCATCGTCGTCTTACTCGGCGATCACGGCGAAGGCCTCGGCGACCATGGCGAACTCAGCCACGGCTACTTCATCTACCGGAGCACCGTCCGCGTCCCGTTGCTCATCCACTGGCCCGAAGCCTCACCCTCTCGCCCCGCCCGCATCGTCGCCCCCGCCGGTCTGATCGACGTCGCGCCTGCGCTCCTCGCCGCCCTCGGCCTCCCGTCGCCCAAAACTTTTCAAGGCCACGATGTTCTATCTCCCCAAACCGCCCCCGTCTACGCCGAAAGCGTCTACGCACGCGACCAGTTTCATTGGGCCCCGCTCCGCTCCCTCGAAGTAGCCAATCTCCGCTACATCGAAGCGCCGAAGCCCGAGTTATACGATCTTACGCGTGACCCCTCCGAAACCCACAACCTCGCCGCCCTCCGCCGCAACGACGTGGACCGTCTCCGCGCCCAACTTACTCAATTGCTCTCCACCGCCCGCCGCGCCGCCATCCTCACCCCTTCCGCCGCCAACGGCAATCGCGCCCTCCTCGAATCCCTGGGCTATCTCTCCGGCGCCGGATCCTCAGCCCGTGCCTCGAACGTCGACCCCAAGGACCGGCTCTCCGAATACAACCGCTTCGAACAAGCCCTTGGCCAGATGTACTCCGGCCGCCTCCGCGAAGCCGCAGCTAACTTCGAAGCTATCGTGGCAAAAGATTCCGAAAATGTTCCGGCCCGCGGCGACTTAGGAGAATGTTACTCCCGCGCCGGCCGCCCCGCCGACGCCGCCCGCGAGTGGCAAACCGCCCTCCACGACGACCCCCGCTTCGCCCCCGTCGCCGAAGCCTTAGGCGAACTCTATCTCAAAGAGAAAAACTACCCCAAAGCCCGCGAAGCCTTCGAAAAACTCACCGAACTCGACGGCCACTCTTACGTCGCCGAATACGGCCTCGCCCTCGCCGACCTCCACCTCGGCCTCACGGCCGAAGCCCGCCTTCACCTCGCCGCCGCCTGCCGCCTCGCCCCCGCCCACCGCGCCGCCTGCGAATCCCAACTCCGCGCCCTCGGCGCGGATCGCTAAGCCGCTTCAGGCTCCCGCACGCCCCCGCGGAGCTCGCTCTAGAACATCAGCTTCGCTCCGACATCGATCGTCCGCGCTCCGCCCGCTCCCGTCACGCGCCCAAACGTTGAAGAGCCCAACGTGGTGTTCGGGTTGCCGAACTGCGGCGTATTCGTCACGCTAAACCAGTCCGTCCGGAATTCCAGGGTGAATCGCTCGGTAATCCGGAAGTCGCGGAACAGCGCACCGTCCAGATCGAACATGCCCGGCCCGCTCAGTATGTTCCGGCCCACATCGCCGAAGGTGGGCTTGCCCGCCAGCACCGATGGATCCGCAAAGGCAGACCTGTTAAACCAGTAATTCGTATTCACACCATACAATGCCTGGAAGGGAGCCACCAGCTCGGGCGAGTTGCTGTTTCCTGGCGTGTTGATCGAAGTGCAGTTGCAGCCGAAATTCAACGGCAACCCGCTCATCAGCGACCAGATACCCGTTACTTCCCAGCCTCCCAAAATCCAGTTCCCGACGCCGTTCTGGAAGTGCTTACGTCCCTTGCCAAACGGCAAGTCGTAAACAAAGCTCTGGTTAAACATTTGGGTCCGGTCGAAGTCCGTGCGCGCGTAATTTCTTTGGAAATTGATGTAATACGGCACGCCGCTGGAGTTCTCACCATTCTCGCCAACGAATCCTAGAGCCTTGCCGTACGTATACGACGTGGTGATCGAAACCCCCGCCGCGAAGTGCCGGTTCAAGGTCACCTGTAGGGCGTTATAGTTTGAGGAAACCTGCGCAAAGAACATATTGACGCCGGCTGTCTGGCCATACGCCTGGTAGTAAGGTTGGCCCGCCGCTCCAAGCCCCATGTAAGCGGGATTCGTGACCGCATTTTGGTTGTACTGTGCGGGCAAATGTACCCCATGATTGCCTACATACGCGACGTCCAGCACCAGTTGTCCCGGCAGCGCCCGCTCATAAGTCACGTTCCACGACTCGAGATACGGATCGACATAATTGTGCGGGATCACGAAATAAGACTGGTGCTTCAATAACGGTGTGTTCACCGGAATGATGCCGTTCGCCGGCACCGCGGCCACCAGCGGCGCCGGAAAGCCCTGTTCGAGCGTCGCCGGATTACCATTAGGTAGAAGCGCCGGACCGAAACCGCTCAGCGAATTGAACGAGTTATTCTGCTTCACGGGAAAGTTATAGGCATAGGTGTTATCTTCAAACGGCTGATAAGTCATCCCAAACCCGGCACGGAACACGTCCTTGTCGCTCAACCGGTAGGCCAACCCGAAGCGCGGAGCAAAGTCGTGATACTTTTCCTTCATGCCGAGGTTCATCGGATTTCCCCCTACGCCGGCGATAACCAGGCTGTTGGTCGCGCCGTCGTAGTTCGAAAATCCGCCCGGAAACTGTGGCGTCGCCGGCGGATAAAATTCCCATCGCAGTCCAAGCGTTAGAGTGAGTTTCGGAGTTACCTGCCACTTGTCTCCCGCGTACAGGAAAACCTGCCACGCCCGATAAGCCGGAAAGTACGTGTTTAGATCCCGGCCCACCGTTCCCGGAACATCCAGCAACATGCTGGCAAAATTGTTGGCGAAGCTCGGACTGGAACCGCCGTTCAGCGCCGTCTGATCCGGCCCGAACGACCACAATCCGCGCGGGCTGAACGTCTGCTCCTGCAGCAAATCGTCGCGGATGCGGATCAGGTTGCCCCCGAACTCGAAGGTGTGATTCCCCACGATCTTGGTCCAGTTGTTCACGAACTCGATGTCTGTCTCCGCCCGGATCCAGGGCATGCTCGCCGAGTATCCAACCATCGGGTCGGAAAACCCGGTCCCGTTCATGCCCGTGATGCCGCTCGTGAACGCGCCCACGTTTACACCCGGAATGCCAAAGGTCGTCGATGAGTTCGTTCCGTAATCCGAGTTATTCGCTACATTCAGATACCGGTTCAGACCGATGCGGGTCTGCGTCAGCAATGTCGGCGAAAAGATGTGGCTCCAGTTGATGCCCGCCGAGTAAGTCGCGTCTGTGCCGGTCCCTTCAAACCCACCGCCCACAGGCCCGCCAAGCACCGCGCCATAAGCCGGATCCTGTACCGAGGTCGGATTCATGTAGCTAAGCCGCACCGAGATGTGATCCTTGTCTCCGGCGTTCTCGTCCACCTTCGCGTCATAGCTGGTGTTGTCCTGCAGGAACCCCGTCGTCTCCAGAAAATTCTGCGTATACTTCTGCCGGCCGGGAGACGTCAAGTTCGCGTTCGGAAGCGGCACCAGCGCCAGCAGCTTGGCCATGATCGGGTCGATCCGCGTCACCGGAATGATGTTCCCGGGAAATGGCACGCGCCCCTTGCCGCACTTGGACGCGGTCCCGCCCGGAAGGCAGTCCGCCGTATCCCCCGTGGTTGGATCGTAAATCGTCGTAAGAGCCGGGTCGGAGAAATTACCGCCCTTCATCGCCGCTGAAGGCACGCTCAGCCGCTGGAACTGCCCCTCATGGTCCGACGTCCGCAGAACGTCGAAAAAGAAAAATGTCTTGTTCTTCACGACCGGCCCTCCGATCGTGCCCCCATAGTAGTTCGACACCAGCCGCGGCATCTCAAACGGCTGCCCATTCGACCCGAAATCGAAGAAGTTCCGCGCGTCAAGCCGGTCGCCACGCCAGATCTCGTACCCCGATCCATGAAACTCATTCGTCCCCGACTTGAACATCACGTTGGTCACCGCGCCGAGCGCCGTTCCCTGTTCCGGGTCGTAGTTACTCGTCGTAACGTTCACTTCCTGAATCGCCTCGATTGGCGGGACATAGACCTGCAGTAACCCCGTCCTCTCGTTGTCGTTCACCCCTTCGAACTGGAAATTGTTCGCCAGGCTCGATGTCCCGTTCACTTCGCTGTTCAGGCTGTTCTGCGGATTGAAAAATCGCGAGTGATTGAACTGGGCCGGGGTCGCGCCAGGAACCAGGTTGAGCAGATTTTGAAAGTTCCGGTTCGTGCCCAGCGGCAACTGCTCCGCCTGCACCGAGGTCAACGTGCTTCCCGTCTTCGCCGTGTCGGTCTGCAACAGAGGTAGCGTGCTTTCGACGCTGATCGTCTGCGTGACCTGCCCTGGCTGCAACTGTACGTCCACGCGGACCGTGCTGTTCACCGGCAATGGAACTTTAGGCCGCTGCGCCGCCGCAAACCCCGTCTTCTCCACTCGCACCCGGTACGTCGACGGAGGCAACGCCGGAAACGAATAGTACCCTGCGGCATCCGTAGTCGCGGACCGGCTGACGTTCGTATTGACGTCGGTGATCGTCACTTGCGCCCCCGGAACCGTACCGCCGCTCGAATCCGTTACCGTCCCCACCACAGTGCCGTTCACGGCCTGAGCGTAGCCCACTTGACACAAAACTAGTAAAAAGACACTAACTGAAGACAGCTTCCACCAAAGACTCACAATTCCCCCTATTCCCGATGCTCTGAAGCATCGCAGCAAGACGCTATCACATGTCATTCTTTATGTCAAGATCGGTGAAATCGGTGAAATCTTCGATCACTTAGTAACCTTTGCTTTTATCGAGCGTGTTCACAACCCGCTCGCCGGCGGAAAGTCGCTTAATGTATCCCCGAAACAGTCCCACTACACGGCTCAAAGCCGAGCCCGGCGCCCGCCAGCCGCTTGGTCCGCAGTGCATGCACTAGCCCGTCCATCGAATCGACCGTGCCGCGCCCCGATCGTCCCCCTCGTCGCCGGCAAATCGGGCACGCTCCGCGATCTGCGTCTCAACGCCTCCCACTCCCACCACCACCGCCGTCTTGCCGCTCGAATTCGGCAATTCCGCCAGGTTCTCCGTCTGCTCGCGCCTGTGCGCCGGAATCGTTCGGTTCGCCATTGCCGGCGTTCAGGATCTGGAGCCAACGTAACCGCTTCACTTCCTGAAGCTGCGCGCGTGCACTCTGCGGAGTAATCAGCGCGTCCACATCCCCCAGTTCGGAGTCGAACTGCGTCGGCAGAGCCGCACGAAACGCGCGTCGCCGCGCCAGGCCCGTTCTTACCCCAGCACCCGCTCCACCACATTCCCCGCCACGTCCGTCAGCCGGAAATGCCTCCCCTGGAACTTGTAAGTCAGCCGCTTGTGGTCTATCCCCAGACACCGCAGAATCGTCGCCTGCAGATCGTGAATGTCCACCGGGTCCTTCACGATGTTGTAGCAGTAGTCGTCCGTCTCGCCCATCGTGAGCCCGGGCTTGATCCCTCCGCCCGCCAGCCACACCGTGAAGCACCGCGGATGATGGTCCCGCCCGTAGTCGCCCGCCGTCAGCCGCCCCTGGCAGTACACCGTCCGCCCGAACTCGCCGCCCCAGATCACCAGCGTGTCGTCCAGCATCCCGCGCTGCTTCAAATCCGTAATCAGCGCCGCCGCCGGCTGATCCACTTCCTTGCACCGCTTCGGCAACCCCTCGGGCAGCTTCGCATGATGGTCCCAGTCGCGATGGAACAACTGGATGAACCGCACGCCCCGCTCGGCCAGCCTCCGCGCCAAAACACAATTCGACGCAAATGTTCCGGGCTTTTTCGCGTCCTCTCCATACAAAGCGAACGTGCTCTCCGGCTCCTTCGACACATCCGCCAGCTCCGGCACCGAAGCCTGCATCCGGAACGCCAGCTCATACTGCGAAATCCGCGTCTCGATCTCCGGATCCTCGTACTCGGCCAGGTGCTGCTTGTTCAACTCGTCCAGCGTGTCCAGATACGCCCGCCGGTCCGCCCGCTCAAACCCCCGCGGATCGCTCAAATACAGCACCGGATCCCCCGACGACCGGAACTTCACACCCTGATACTTGCTCGGCAAAAACCCGCTGCCCCACAACCGGTCGTACAGCGGCTGCCCCTCCGACCCCACGCTGATCATCACCACGAACGAAGGCAGATCGCGGTTCTCGCTCCCCAGCCCGTACACCACCCACGACCCCATCGAAGGCCGCCCCGCAAGCTGAAACCCCGTCTGGAAAAACGTCACCGCCGGATCGTGGTTGATCTGCTCGGTGTGCATCGACTTGATGAACGTCAGTTCGTCGGCGATCTTCGCCGTGTGCGGCAGCAGGTCGCTCACCCACGCGCCCGACTTCCCATGCTGCGCGAAGCCGAACTTCGAAGGCACCACCGGAAAGCTCGACTGCGACGCCGACATCCCCGTCAGCCGCTGCCCGTTGCGCACCGAATCCGGCAGATCCGTGCCCTGCCACTTCACCAGCTTCGGCTTGTAATCGAACAACTCGATCTGCGACGGCCCGCCGGATTGAAACAAAAAGATCACCCGCTTCGCCGTCGGCGGAAAATGCGGCAACCCCGGCAACCCGCCGGTCGCCGCCGCCCGCGCATCCTCGCCCACCAGGTTTGCGAGCGCCGCCAATCCCAACCCGCTCGCGGTGCGCCCGAACAACGCGCGTCGTGTCATCTCGTTCTCAAACATGGCTCGTCATTCCTTCGTGATCGTCTCGTCCAGATTCAACATCGCGCTCGCCACC
>JAJYKC010000118.1 GCA_021788955.1 Acidobacteriota bacterium | reverse complement strand
CTGCCGTGGCCGTGCTTAATGCGAGTCCGTATCGCGCCCGCTACGCGCGCTCGATCGAAATCAAGACGGGAATCAATCGCAAACGCCAGGCGAACCTGTTTGACCCGGACGGGACGCGGATTGAGCTTATGGAGTCGACCACGGTTGACGGCAAGCCCGCGCCGTCCTCCGCCGCGCCGCCTCCGCATCCGTGAAGCTACGCCATCGTTTTCTCTGCGTCGAGTAGCTTCTTCTTTCGATCGGTGCCCCAGCGGTAGCCGGAAAGCGAGCCATCGCCTCGGATGACGCGATGGCATGGGACAACGAGGGCTACCGGGGTCGTGGCGCAGGCCCGGGCGACGGCGCGGGACGCCGTGGGCCGGCCGAGGGCGCAGGCGACCTCGGAGTAAGTGCGTGTCTCACCCCTAGGAATGGTCATCAGGAAATCCCAGACGCGACGCTGAAACGCCGTTGCCCGGATGTCGAGCGGAACGTTCGCGGCGCCCGTCAGGCCGTCGGCGACTTGTCGCACCGCCTCTGCCCAATCCTTGGCCCGCGCAGTGTCATTGACTATCTCCGCTTTGGGGTATTCATCGCGCAGCGAATCTACTAATGCGTCGCGCCGATCGCCCAAGGCTACCTGACAGACGCCCCGGCCGGTTCCGGCGACGAGGAGCAAGCCGACGCGCGTGGGAACAATTGCATAGCTGATTTGTTCCGCCGGGCTACCGTTGCGATACGCCCGTAGCGTGACTCCGAGGCGCCTGGCCGCACGTTCGTGCAAACGGCTCGAGGAACCGTACCCTGCCTCGGCGGCTGCCTCGGTCACGCTCGCTCCGTTTCGCAGTTCCTGCTGGAGGAGCCGCATTCTACACGTCTCCGCATACTCGCGGGGGCTGACCCCGATCTCTCCGCGGAACCTTCGCTGCAGGTGGCCTTGGCTCAATCCGGCTTCGTGCGCGAGCACGGTGAGGGTGAGTTTTTGGTCAGCGTGAGATTCAATGAAGCGGCAGAGCCGGACCATGTCGCCCGCATCTGCTTCGGTGGGCCTGCACCGCAGACAGGCGCGAAGTCCATCGCGCTCAGCGTCGGCGGGCGAGGCGTAGATCCGTGCATTTTCACGCCGTGGCCGGCGCGATGGGCAGGATGGGCGGCAATAGACGCCTGTAGTGAGCACACCATAGACGAACTCGCCGTCGTGTCTTCGATCGCGATTCAGAACGGCTTGCCACCGCGCGTCATCCTGGGTTTTCCGGGCTTGCATATCGCCAGTGTGAGTCATTTTCGCACTGCGTGCACTCCGCTTCTTGTGGCCAGAGCAATTTGACAGAGGCCCGGGCCCGCATCATTCTGGTGGTATGGCCGCGGGCGACACTGAGTGACAGCGATGCTCCGCGGGCTTGTTTTCGATTGCCGCTATGCCGTGCGTGCCCTGCGCAATGGAAAACTTGTCAACGCTCTGATTGTCCTTGTCCTGGCGTTGGTCATTGGAGCCAACACGGCGATCTTCAGCATCGTCCACTCTGCCCTGCTGGAACCACTACCGTTCCGGCAACCCGGCCGCATTCTGGCTGTCTGGGATACTTACCTGCCTCAATTCTCAAAAGTCGGCGTTTCGCCTGCCGAATTGGCTGCGTGGCGAAGGCAGCGCGATCTGTTCGAAGACACCTGCTGGTATCGCTACGTGCCGTTCGATGGCATTTTAGTTATCCCTGGATCGGATCCCATTACTGTCCACGCAGGATTCATAGCTACTAACTTATTTTCTTTTCTGGGCGAGTCTCCTGCCCTTGGCCGTGCTTTCTCGGCGAAAGAAGACCCCAACTCGGTGTTACTAAGTCACCGGCTATGGGTCCAGCGGTTCGCCGCGAACCCAGCTATCGTCGGACAAACTATCCTGTTCCGGGGCGAACCGTGCCGGGTGGTTGGCGTTATGCCAGCCGCGGCGCAATTTCCAGCCTGGGCAGACTTATGGCTGCCGAAGGGCCCTCTTCTGGGCGATGAACTAACGAATCCTGTCCGTCACGCTCTTGGTTTTATGGCACGTCTGCGGTCCGGCGTACGCTCGGAGACGGCTTCCTCACGCCTTGCCGCGCTGTCGCGGCAACTCTCGGCGGCGAATCCTAAGACCAGTACCGGCTGGGGCACCCGCGCCGCCGGACTCCAGCGTGATCTTACCGGCGACGTTCGCCCGGCGCTGCTTCTGCTCACGGGCGCCGCCGCACTGTTACTGCTTGTCGGTTGCGCTAACATAGCGGGGCTTCTTCTGGCGCGTTCCGCGGCGCGGCACAGGGAAGTCGCCATTCGGGTTGCCGTGGGCGCCGGCGCCTCCCGCATCATCGGTCAGTTTCTCCTCGAGTGCGTGCTCCTGGCGCTCCTCGGCGGCGCGGCCGGCGGCCTGCTTGCGAAGGTGACACTCTCCCTGGTGCTGCCCGCGCGTACTCTGCTCGATGCGACAGTGCTGCTCGTTTTGGTTGCAGGATCCGTGAGTACGGGGATCCTGCTTGGCCTAGCGCCCGTTTTCGAGGTTCTCCGATTAGATCCGCAAGCCGCGCTGAAACCGGCGGCAGAGCCTCATCGGAGCAGCCACATCCGGTCCGCATTGGTGATCCTGGAATTTGCCTTGACGCTGACCCTGGTGATCGGTGCGGCGATTCTCGCGAAGAGTTTCGCCTATCTCGTCAATGAGGATCCGGGCTTTAACCCGGCCGGCGTGCTCACGGCGAACATTCTCACTCCACCTTCTGACAAGCCCGAGCAATGGTTCCATCGCATTGAGGAGAGACTGGGCTCGCTACCCGGCGTTCAGACCGTTGCTGTGACTAACGCCCTGCCGCTCATCGCGAATCGCGCGAATACATCACGCTTCAATGTGCCCGGAAGCCCACTCATCCACCCTGACGCTCTCCCGGCCGCGCAGATCCGTGCCGTGAGTCCAACGTATTTTTCCGCGATGCAAATTGCCGTCAGAGCGGGCCACCCGTTCACCGAGCGCGATCTCAATCAACCTGTAGTCATCATTAACGAAACGATGGCCCGGCGCTTCTGGCCGGGCCGAAACCCGGTTGGCATCAAGTTCATTACCGGACCCTGGGGACCAAAGCCCCTTTGGTCGACGATCGCCGGTGTCGTTGCGGACGTGAAGGACTTCGGGCTCGACTCCGAGAGGAGTCTTGATATCTACCATCCCACGCTCGCCGCCGAGTATGTGGTCATCAAGACGCAAGGTGACCCTCTGGCCCTTGCTCCCAGTGTGCGACGCGCGCTGCGGGCCGCCGCCCCTGAGTTAGCGATTTCGGAAATCCGTTCGATGGGTGAGATTGCGCATGAAGCCGCACGCAGGCGCCGGGTGACTTTATACCTTCTCGCTGCTTTTGCGTGTGTCGCTCTTATGCTGGCCTTGGTCGGCATTTCCGGACTGATGTACTGGACCGCCTCTCAACGGCGACGAGAACTGGGCATCCGCATGGCGCTTGGCGCTCAACGCGGGCAGGTTGTCGCGCTGATTCTTCGCCGAGGAGGGTATCTCACCCTCGCCGGTCTTGGATTGGGGGTCGGCGGTTCCTTCGCTTTACGGACAGTGATGGCGAGTTTCGTTTACGGAGTGAATCCGGGCGACCCGCTCATCTATGTCCTGGTGACTGCGGCGCTGCTACTAGCCGCTCTTTGCGCCTGCTATTTTCCGGCCAGCCAAGCCAGCCGCCGCGACCCAATGGCATCGCTGCGCGACGAATAAGCCCTTACCGGCAGCGACTTATTCGCCCACCCGAAGCCGCCCTCTGACGGCTTCGGCCACCTCGGATGCATGCTGGACGCGCAGCACGTCGAACCCGGCAGCGCGCCCGGATTTCTCGCCTGCCTCGGAATCCTCGACGACGAGCGGGCGGCGGGCCTCCACTCGTTCGGCGGCCAGTAAGTACGGCGCGGGGGAAGGCTTCAATGCTCCGGCTTCGTGGCCGCAGACGAGCACATCGAGCGATGCAAGCAATCCCGCCTGTTCGAGTACCGGCTGGACGTCCTCTCGGCCGCTGGAAGTGACAACCGCGAGCCGGTAGCCGCGCAGTTCTGTGATCAGGTCGCTGACGCCGGGCGATACCGGCAGCAATTCGGCCATCTTGCGGCGAAACATCGCCTTCTTTAGCGGATAGAACTCGAGGAGACGATCCGTCATTTCAGGCCGTCCGGCGTGGCGGGCGATGACTTCAAGCATTGGGCGTTCGGCGATGCCGACGCACTCCGACTGGTAGAAATCCCAGCCGATGCGCATCCCGACGGTTTCTAGCAGTTCGCGCCAACAGGCGTAGTGCACCGGTTCGCTGTCGACGATTACGCCATCGAAATCGAACAATACCGCGTCATAGGCAATTCCGCTCACTGAAACGTGATGCTCCCGATGACGCGCTGATAGACGTTTTGCACTTGGTCGTACTCGCTGCCTGGAGTTACGAAAACCAGGTACAACATCCCTTGCGGCCTGACTGTCGTCACCAGTAGATCCACCTCGCGGGCTTCATTGGGATATGGCGAGTGAGAGTAGAGCACGGTTTCGAGACCCTCCTGCCCACCCATCCGGATTGACCGCGCCGCTTTATTGACGGTCATCTGCGGATTCTCCTTCTGGAGCTGTTGAATCAACTGTTGAGTTCCGGTCCGCAGGTTCACGCTGCCAGTGTCGGCACCGTAAAAACTCGCGATCATGCCATAGCCTACGCTCGTGGCGCCGTCGGAGCCCTTTACCAGACCGGAGCCTGGAGCGATCGTTACGGCTCCGGATTGCTGGTCACCATATACTTGCCAATTCGATGGGTACTCGAGTGAATACGAGTTGCTCGAGAAGCTGGTCAATGTCGCGTCGGGCCGCGCTACCGGCGCTTGCTGCGGGCTGGGAGCAGCGCCCGGCGTGGGCGCGCCCTTGTAGTTACCAGGAGGCGGAAGGCGGCTCACGACCTCCTTGATGTGCGGGAAATCACCGGTGTTGGCGTTGTATTCGCGCTGCGGCATCTGCTGCAATTCTTCTTCGACCGCCTTCACACGGTTGCCGGGATTGGGATGGTCTGAAAGAAACTGCGGCGCCATCTTGCCCCCGTTCGCTTCCAGTTTCTCGAAGAAGTGCGCCATCTCGAGCGGGTTGTAGCCCGCGTCGGCCATCATCTCCGCCCCGTTGTAGTCGGCCTGCGCCTCTGCGTCGCGCGAGAACTTCAGAATCAGGGAATTCGCTCCAAAGCCGAGCCCATACTGCGCCAGGCTGCCGAGCATGGTCCCACCGAACATCGCGCCGGCAAGCGCCGCCGGCAGCGCAATCAAATTTTGCTTCGATGCCTCATGGGTTCCGTGCCGCAACGCCACGTGCGACATCTCGTGCGCCAGCACGCCCACGAGCTGCGCTTCATTATCCGCGGCCAGAATCGTCGCCGAATTGATGAAGATCGGCCCGCCCGGCAATGCGAACGCGTTGATGTTCTTGTCGTAAATCAGGTGATAGCTGAACGGAAACGTCCCCGCCCGCGGCGATTTCTGTAATTTCTTGCCAAGGAGCGTCAGGTAATCCACCACTTCCTTGTTATTCACCACCGGCTGCGTCTTCATCACCTGCGAGGCAGCCTCCTGCCCGAGCTTGATGTCCTGCTGGGGGCTGAAGAAGTTGAACCCCGGCTTCAGATATTTCAGTTCCGCATGGAGCAGCACGGCGCAGCAAACCGCCGCCGCGGCGCTCCCCAAGAGCCGCCTGGATGTTGGCATTTTCATCCCCATTCCCCCTAAGGATAGCGCGGGCTCCGACCACGGCCTGCCTAGCGGCGAGGCCACCGCGCCCATGGCGCGCCTATAATCGTGTCGAGGTTCGCACCCATGCCGCGCTGCAGACTGGCTCCGATTCTGCTCCTGGCGATTCCGTCGCTCGCCCAAACGTCCCACAACCCTTCCGTCACCTCCAACGGCTATCGCCGCACATGGTGGAAGGAGGCCGTCGTCTATCAGGTTTATCCGCGGTCGTTTAAGGATTCCAACGGGGACGGAATCGGCGACATACCGGGGATCACGTCGAAGCTCGACTATCTGATGTCGCTCGGCGTGAACGTGATCTGGCTCGGGCCGCACTACGACTCGCCGAATGCCGATATGGGGTACGACATTCGGGATTACCGCAAGGTGATGACCGAGTTTGGCACGATGGCAGATTTTGACGCCTTGTTAGCCGGCATCAAGCAGCGGCACATGAAGCTGATCATCGACCTGGTAGTGAACCACACCAGCGATGAGCATCGATGGTTCGTTGAGAGCCGCAAGTCGAAGACGAATCCTTATCGGGATTATTACTTCTGGCGCCCCGGAGAGAACAGCGGGCCTCCGAATAACTTCCCGTCGTTTTTCTCGGGCTCGGCGTGGAAACTGGATCCCACGACGAACGAGTATTATCTTCACTTATTCGCGGTGAAGCAGCCGGACCTGAACTGGGACAATCCGAAAGTCCGGCAAGAGGTTTACAGCCTCATGAAGTTCTGGCTGGACAAGGGTGTCGACGGCTTCCGGATGGATGTAATTACACTGATTTCGAAGAATCCTGCGTTTCCGGATCTGAAACCCGGGCAGAACTTCGTCGATGCGTACGCCTCCGGGCCTCACCTTCACGAGTATCTACAGGAGATGAACCGCGACGTCCTCTCCCACTACGACGACATGACCGTTGGGGAGGCGCTGGGGATCTCGCTGAAGCAGACTCCGTTGATCGTTGATGAACGCCGGAAAGAGCTGAACATGATTTTCAACTTCGCCGTCGTGAACGTCATGCGCCAGGGGCGGCATATCCGGCATTGGACTCTGCCGGAGTTGAAGGCGGTGTATTCCGAGCAGGCCGCCGCTCTCAATGCTCACTCCTGGAACACGATCTTCCTCTCGAACCATGACAACCCGCGGCTGGTTTCGACATTCGGCAACGATTCGGCGCGATGGCGCGAACCATCGGCGAAGGTTCTGGCGACATTGCTGCTGACACAACGCGGGACGCCGTTCGTCTATCAGGGCGACGAACTGGGCATGACGAACTTCCCGTTCAAGACGATCGCCGAGATCGAAGACATCGAGGCGAAGAATGCATGGAAGGCGGATGTGGAAACAGGGAAAGAACCGGCGGACGCTTTCATGGACGACATGCGGCATACGAGCCGGGACAATTCGCGCACTCCGATGCAATGGGATACGACAGAGAATGCGGGCTTCACCACGTCGCGGTCA
>JAJYKC010000117.1 GCA_021788955.1 Acidobacteriota bacterium | reverse complement strand
TGACCCAGGTCGGAATTACCGTTTACTAGTGCGAACCGGTGAAGAGGCAACGCTGATCGGCGTGGCCTCTTCGCCCCGAAGTACCCATAAGCCTGAGAGGAGAAAAATCATGGAGTCTATCGCACGTGCAACCGCAGCGTTTATCTGTCTCATCGCACCGTTCGCCGCCAGGGCGGCGGACGGCATTACCGTGGCGCCTGTCACGGTAGGTCGTAATCTTCAGGCCTGGACAGCCGTCCGGCTCCCGCAACCGGTTCCCCAGGCACCCGTCCAGCTCACCCTGACCAGCGACGATCCCACCCGTCTGCTGTTGTCCAAAAGGCCCGATCAGCCGGGGTCGGCTTCCATTGCCTTAACCGTTCCGGCCCATCGCCTCGTCTCCCCCGACTTTTGCCTGCAAGGGCTGGCGAATGCCGGCACCGTCACCTATACAATATCCGCGGAAGGCGCCGGTAGTGCCAAAGGGACCGTCAAGCTGGCCCCCTCGGCCATCGTGATTTTGGGCCCCCATAAGGCCCCCAAGCTCACTACCACCCCGCACGCTCTCCCCTCCAGGATCACCGTCGTCTCCGCCGTGCTCGATTCCTCCCTCAAGGTCGCCGACGAACAGCCCGTGGCCGGCGGCTCGCAGGTGGAAGTGACGCTGGCTAATTCCAATTCCAAGGTGGGCGCCCTGGGGGCTTCCAAACTGACCATCCCCGGCGGCTCGAGTTCCGTCGACACCTATTTCCAACCCTCCGCCGAAGGAGATACCACCATTGCCCCTGTCCCACCCCCCAGTTTTTCCAAGCCCGCCGAGCGGGCTTCGCTGAGCGTGGTAATGCGCCGGCCGGGCATGGCCATTTCCAGCAACTTTTACCTCGGCAAGGACCTCCAGACTTCCGCAGCCCTTTGCCTCGGCGAACCGGCTCCCGCCGGCGGCCTCAAGGTGGTCCTCACCAGCGCCGACCCTTCAAAAATCCTGATCTCGGCCGCCGAAACGCAGCCGGGCTCCGCCTCCATTACACTGGCGATCCCTGCCAGTCAATCCGTCGCAACCTACTATATCCAGGCGCTCGCCAGTTCAGGTACGGTGACCTATGATGCCGTGGCGCCCGGGTTCTGGGCCCGTACCGCTACCGTCTGGCTGGCCCCCTCCGGCGTCATCCTCGCCTATGAACGCTACGGTCCGCCGGAGGAAGGCAATGTGAGACACAACCTCGGCGTCGTCGGCCCCCGCGAGTTTTCCATCTTGCGGTCCGACGCAAAAAAACATCCGGTCCGCATCATCGCCTGGACCGCTTATCTGGAACCGGAAACGGGACGCGCGGCGGACATCACCATCCAGCCTCTTCGCGCCGGCATGAAGGTCAGCGTGGCGTTGGCAAACAGCAATCCGGGGGTCGGCACTGTGCAGTCGCCGTTGGTCATAACGGCCGGCAACAACCGCGCTTTCGGGGACTTCACTCCGCTCGCCAAAGGCACCACCGTGATCTCGGTTGACACACCGCCCGGCTTCTCCACCCCCAAAAACGCCACGTCCGTTCCAGCCGATGTGCTGGACTAGGGGGCTCCCATGCGCGCGACTTACGGTCTTTCGAAAATCGCTGGCGCTCTGGCACTGGCACTGGCTTTCGCGGCAAATGCGGCCGCAGCCGCTGACCCGGCTTTCTGCGGCAGTCTCGATGGAAGCTCATGCGCGGATCCGGTTTCAATTACCCTCAGTGCCGATCCGGGACAACTGGATTCGGTCGGCTACGGAAATTCAATTACCATCCTCACCAATCGGGGTACTGGAGTCAGCTTCAGCGCTACCAGATCCGCTGGCGCGACCTGGATGCGGATCATGTGCACCAGCCTCACCACCTACCAGAGCGGCCTCGCTACCTGCACGGTCCTGGGTAATGCCCAGTACATCACGACCGCGCAGACATTAACCGGCAGCTACACCTTGACCTCAAGCAACATTTCGCCCGAAATCACCATCACCATTAACGTCACCTTCGTCGTCGGCGGCGGAGGAGGCGGAGGTGGGGGAGGCGGTGGTGGGGGAGGCGGTGGTGGAGGAGGCGGTGGCGGAGGCACTACCGCTACGCTCCAGGCGACTCCGTCCAGCGTATCGCTCAGCTATCCCTCGGGGACGAACTCCACTTCCGTCACCGTCAACGCCGCGAGCGGTACCAGTACCGCCAGCTTCTACGCGATTCTCTCCATCCCGCAAGGCGTCGGACAATGGGTCACTCTGGCGTGCCCCAATAATTCTTCCTGCAACAGCCAGGCGCAGCCTGTCGGAAGCGCTCTGACTCTGGCACTGGATTCCACCGTCGCCGAAACCCTATCCACGGCCATGTACTACGCCACCGTGACTTTGATCAACACCGCCAATGCGGACGACCAGACCGTGATTAACATTAGCCTGTCGGTCAACGGAGCGACCGGCGGATCGAGCGGCGGCACGGGACTGCCGCCCGGCTGGGGTACCTGCGCCACCACTGCCTCCGGCACCGTCGCCGTGCCCGCTTCCCTCAAATTCGCCTATGCGGCCGGTTCCGGAGTTCCGCCCCAGCAGGTCCTTTACGTCAACGGCAACAACATTAGCGTCACATACAACAGCTCTGCGCCCCCCAACTTCGTTACCGCCTATGTTGGAGGAGGAGCCGGTCAATACACCGTTGTGGTAAACGTCCTGGGCGGTATGGGGCCGGGAACCTACACCGGTTCCATCGCTGTCACTTCCACCCTCGGCTGTCAGGTCATTCCCGTCACCTTAACCGTCTATCCCGGCATGACCCTCGTCGCCACACCCGGCACCATTTCCTGTGAAACCAACTCGGGGGCGTGCACCGATCAGGGTCTTGCGCTCACCTCCAGCGACGGCGTCACGCCCATGCACGTGGCCATCAGTCCATCGGCGTCCTGGATAAAATTCGATCCTCCTGGATGCGCCAACTTCACGCCCGCCACTTGCACGGTCTCCATCGATCCTTCGACCCTGTCGAACTGTCTGAATTCGGCGAGCATTACGGTAATGAGTGGAAACGCCGCGAATTCCACGCTGACCGTGCCGGTCATCGCGCGCCTGGACAATAAATGCTTGACCACCGGCACCGGAGCCCTGGTTCCCTCGGGCACTTCGCTCTCGTTCACTTCAACCGCGCCGCAAACGATATATGTAAGCTCATCGTCCACGGTCACTTTCACCGCGGTTTCTCGCACTTCCACCTGCGGAAGCGGCTGGCTCAGCCTTTGGCCCTCCGGCACCCTGGTGTACTCCGGTTCGCCCGTCGCGATTCAGGTGAGTATCCTCCCGGCCAAGCTGTCCAGCGGTCTGGCGGCCGACACTCAATGTTCCGGTGAAGTCGATTTGACCGCCTACGGAGGCAACACCCAGGTAGTCCCCGTCACGTACACACTTCCCGCGGGCACCGGTGGCTTCAGTGTAACGGCCGGTAGCAGCGCGGGAGGCGCCGTCGTATCGTCGCTCTCCTTCACCGCGGCGGTGGGCGGCTCCAGTCCGCCGGCACAATATCTCCACGTTTCCAGCCTCGGTAACGCAACCGGAGCGAGTTTCACTTACAGCAGCAGCGCCGCGTGGCTCTTGGTGAACGGTTCGCAAACCGGCCAGGGCACCGCGCCGGCCAGCCTCTCGGTCACGGTCAGTCCCGGCACGCTCACGGCCGGCTCTTATAACGGCACCCTCACCATCGGCCCATCTACCATTTCGGTGTCGCTGACGGTTTCCCCGCCTTCCGTTTCGGCCGGCCCCACAAGCCTGAGTTTTACGTATGTCCTCGGCGGAAATCTGCCGCCGTCGCAAACCATCAACGTCTCCGGCAACGGCGCAGCTTTGGCATTCACGGCCACCGCTGGCTCCGCCGATAATTGGCTGTTGGTCAGCCCCACCTTCGGCACCACTTCGGCCACCGGCACGGTGCCGCTCACCGTTTCGCTGACCAATCTCGACGGCCTCGCCGGAAACCAGACCTATCACGGAGTCATCGTCGTAGCGGGCGCCGGCGGCGCCTCGGGCACCACTGCCGTCAGCGTGGACCTCGCCATCAACATCCTCCCCCCCAACATTGTTCAACTAACCAACGCGGCCAGCGGCATTGCCGGGCCGATCGCGGCCGGTGAGGTCATCACCATCTTCGGTACCGGCCTCGGGCCGAAGTCCGGCGCGCCGCTCACGCCCGATCTCATCTCGAATCGCAGCGTCCCCACCACGGCGGGTCTGGGCGGCGTCCAGGTTACCGTGGGCGGTTATCCGGCGCCGTTGATCTACACCAGTTCGACCCAGGTGCAGGCCATCGTGCCTTATGAGATCAACTCGCCGGCTTATCTCCAGAGCCCGGTCGTAGCCGTTCAGTATCTCGGCCGGACCTCCAACAGCTTCGTCGAAACCCAGGCCGCTGCCGCCCCCGGCATCTTCACTGCCGGCGGCACCGGAACCGGTCCGGGCGCCATCCTGAACTCCGATAAGTCCATGAACTGCCGCTGTTCGGCCGGCCGCCTCGCAAGGAAAGGGGAGACCGTGTCGCTGTATGTCACCGGCGAAGGCCAGACTATTCCAGCCGGAAAATCGGGGACGATTACGCCCATGACGCCACCCTATCCGGAGCCCGTCCTGGCTCCCGCCGTTACCATGAACGGCCAACCCGCCCAGGTCCTTTTCTATGCGGAGGCGCCCGGTTTGGTCGCTGGAATCTTGCAAATCGACGTTCAGGTTCCACCGGACGCTCCTTCCGGCGACCTGCCCGTCGTCGTCTCTTTTGGAAATTTCCGGTCCCAGACGGCCGCCGGCATTGGCGCGGTGACCGTTGCCGTGCAATAAACGCAATGTCGTCTCTGAACAAAGTCCGCAAGAGAGCACGCAACCGGAAGGCCCCTCGGCTCCCCGGCGTCCAGCCGAAGTCTGCGCGCGCCAGTCTCCCGGCCAGTCCCCCCGCCCCACCCGAACCGGCGCGGCGGTGGAAATTGGCTTCGCGGGCCGGCCTCGTCGCGCTTGCGCTTGCCGCCGGGGCGCTGCTCAGTTTCCACGCCATATACGAACCCGATCTCGGCTGGCATCTCGCCCAGGGCCGCGAGATCGCTGCCGGACATTTGGCACGGACCAACCTGTTCAGCGCCGCTTACCCCGATTTCCCCCAGCCCTTCGAGTCCTGGCTCTTCGACTTCGGCTCGTTTGAATTATCCAAAATCGGCGGGGCAGCCGCGATCCAGATCGGCCAGGCCGTGTTGATAGCCCTCACCCTCGCCATCGTCTATCTCGCTTGCCGGCGCCGGTCTCCGGCGGCGGTTGCCCTCGCGGTCGCGGTCTTCGGCGTGTTCCTCATTGAGCCGCGAGCCGTGCCGCGGCCCCACGTCATCTCTTTTGTCCTCGGAGCGGCCTGCGCCTTTCTCATTGAAAGGGCCGTGGAGCTTCGTTCCGTAGCTCCGCTGGCGTGGGCAGTCCCGCTGATCGCCCTCTGGAGCAACGTCCACGCGGAGTGTTTTTTCGGCGCCGGGCTGATCGGCCTCTTCGCCATCGGCGAGTTCCTTCGCCCCCAGGTCCTGTCCCGCCGTCAGGCGTGGATCGCTCTCGGAATTGCCGCGCTTTCAACCGCGGCATGCGCCGCCAATCCCTTCGGCATGGGTCTCTTTGAATATCTCTGGGAGAACGCGCTGACCCCTGCATTTATCCCCGTCGCCGAATTCCGCCCGGCCTATCTGCCCCGCTACGCGCCGTTCTTCGCCTACCTCGCCTGCGGAGTCGGGCTGATGCTCTGGAAACGGCGCGGCTTAGCGCTATGGGAAATGCTGGTTTTCGGTGCCTTTGCCATCCTGGCGCTGCGCCATGTCCGCTTCGTCTCCTTGTTCCTGTGCGTCACCGCTCCGGTCCTCGCCGCGCGTTTGCCCGAGGTGCGCCGGAAATCCGCCGCGGCGCTCCTGCCCGCCGCCGCTGCCCTGCTTGCGGGAATGCTGCTGACCCCCATACCGCTCAAGGCTCGCGTCGCGCTGGCCGGCATAGGCCCGGCTTACATAGACCCGCCCGTGTTCTCCCCCTCCGGCGCGGCGGCGTTCATCCGTACGGCCGGCCTCAAAGGTCCGGTGTTCAACAGTGTCAATCTCGGCGGTTACCTCGCCTGGACTTCCTATCCGAACGTTCGCGTTTTTCACGACACCCGGTTTCAATCCTATCCGCCGCGGCACTTTGAAACCACCATCGCCGCTTTTTCTTCGCAGGAGAAGTGGGACCGACTCATGGCCGGCATAGACTGGGCCGTCCTCACGTTGGAACGTAATACCCCCCTTACCGGTCATGGCAGGTTCCCATCCGAACAATGGGCGGAGGCTTATCGCGATGGCGCGATCATGATTGTGGTCCGCCGTTCCGGAAGGTTTGGCGCACTCGGCAACCGATGATCTCCCGAGATACCCGCCGCTACGCGCAACGGAGTAATCCCTTGCCGACGGCGGTATAGCGGCCCCGGAAGCCTTGGAGAATCCCAGAGATGCACCCGCATCTCCCGGAAGGGCTCCAGGGCCGCTTCCTCAGTATAGCGTAGGGTTGAAAAAAATCTAGGAGCGTGTGGCGGTCTCGGCTTGGTCCCGCGTTCGTCGGTTTATCCGCAGTTGATACGTCGCCGCCAGCGCTATTCCGCAGGCAATCAGCAGCAGCGTCAGGTTGGAAGAAACCGGCACCCCCGCGGGCACGGACGTAGAGGTCTGCCCGCTTTGCAACTGCGCGTATGGCGTTTGCGTCGGATCGTAAATCAGAAACGGCTGCGAGCCTGGACTGCCTGGCCCGATCCAGGTGAACTGTATGGCAAAACCCGTCACCGTGGTTCCGGGTTGAATTCCCAGATTGCCGTTGATCGCTAATGCATCGTAATCGGCTGGTAACCCGGGCACTGAAACCAGAAGCTGCTGGTTCCATTGCGAGTTGAGAGCGCTATTGACCTGCGATGTTACGATCTGAAGCGAGCTTTCCTGATACAGAGTCGGATCGAAGAGAATATCAAAGAGCTTTATGGGAGCGCTACCCGGAAGCGACCCGTTGTTGGTGATCGAGTATACGCAACGATACACGTTTCCACCCATCGGAACCAACGTGTACTGAACGGAAACCGTGCCGGCGGCGCCGCCACTCTGAGGATAAAGAAGCAGAACTATCGCAGTGGCCAACCCACAGGCTCTGAAGTGCATCGCTCTTCCTCCTGAATCCAACTCGCCGCTGGATAGCACCATACGAGAGCTGAAAATACCCGGTCGCTCAACGGCGTC
>JAJYKC010000116.1 GCA_021788955.1 Acidobacteriota bacterium | reverse complement strand
CTTCTTGAATCGGGATGGCAGTGGCGCGGAATTGGGGCGGTGATGGCGGTGGGGTTGGCGGCGGGCGGGGCGGCGTGGGGGCAGAACGCGCCGTCGGGCATGGAGAAGATCCGGCACGTGATCTGGATCATTCAGGAGAACCGGAGCTTCGATAATTACTTCGGCACGTATCCGGGCGCGGATGGGATTCCGCCGGGGACGTGTTTGCCCGATATGCCTGGAAGTAAGTCGTGCGTGAAGCCGTTCCCCATGCCGGCCGGGCAGCCGGCTTACGACCTGAACCACGACTGGGACACGATCCACGCGGCGTACGACCACGGAGCGATGGACGGGTTCGTCTGGGCGGAGGGGACGAGCCTGACGATGGGTTACTACGACCGGAAGGATATTCCGAATTACTGGAACTACGCGGGGCACTACACGCTATGCGACCATTTTTTCTCGTCGCAGATGGGTTACAGCCTGCCGAACCATGTGTACACGGTGGCGGCACAGTCGGGCGGGCTGATCGTGAACGTGCCTAACGTGAAGGAACTCGAGGACGTGATGGACGATCCGGACGGGTTCAGCTTCGCTTCGATGGCGGAGATGATGTCGAAGACGAATATCTCGTGGAAGTATTACGTGGATTCGCAGCCCATGCCCAAGGGCGTGCCGATGCGGCTGAGCGAGACGGGCGAGCGGTTGGCGTTTCCGAATCCTAAGCAGTTCAACCTGTGGAATCCGCTGCCGGGGTTCAAGAAGATCCGGGACGATCCCAAGGAGATGGCGCACCTGGTGGATCTGAAGGAGTACTACGCCGATTTGCAGAACGGGACGCTGCCGGAGGTGTCCTGGATTGTTCCCGATTACCAGGACAGCGAGCATCCGGTGGCGCTGCCTCGGGACGGGATGTGGTATGTGACGAGGCTGGTAAATGCGCTGATGCAGAGTAAGTACTGGCAGGACAGCGCGATCTTTCTTACCTGGGACGACTACGGCGGGTTTTACGACCACGTGCCGCCGCCGGAGATTGATGCCTACGGGCTGGGGCCGAGGGTTCCGATGCTGGTCATTTCGCCGTATGCGAAGGCGGGGTATGTGGCGCATACGGAGTATGAGTTTTCTTCGGTGCTGAAGTTCATCGAGGAGCGGTGGAAGCTGAACCACCTGACGGCGCGGGATCATTGGGCGAACGATATGCGGGAGTGCTTCGACTTTTCGCAGAAGGAGAATGCCGCGATGGTGATTCCTATTCCGGCGGACCTGAAGCCGTCGCAGCCGATATTGGAGTATAAGCAGTATCCGCCTTCGGTGCCGCTGCCTAAGTTCGCGCCGCCACGGACGCTGCACTTAGAGGAGCCGGTGAAAAAGGAGAGCAACCAATAGCGATGGAGCGGCGGGAATGGTCGCGGCGGGAGGTGTTGGGGGCGATTGGGGCGAGCGTGCTCGGGCGGGCGGAGGGGGTGGAGACGGAGACGGTCCGGTTGGACGAGGAGTTCCAGACGGTGGAAAACTTCGGGGCGTCGGACTGCTGGAGCATGCAGAAGGTGGGGACATGGTCCGATAGTGGGCGGGCGCGGGTGGCGGACCTTTTGTTTTCAAGGGAGAAGGGGATCGGGCTCTCCTGCTGGCGGTTCAACTTGGGCGGCGGAGTTACGGACAAGATCAACGTGCCGTGGCGGACGGCGGAGACGTTCGAGGTACGCGAAGGGAAATACGACTGGAGCCGGCAGAAGCCGGAGCGGTGGTTCCTGGGGGCGGCGAAGGAGCGGGGCGTGCCGCAGTTTCTTGCGTTTGTAAATAGCCCGCCGGGAAGGATGACTCGGACGGGGATTCCTTACGGGCGGCTGGGGAAAGACACGACGAACCTGAAGCCCGGTTATCAGGAACAGTTTGCGCGGTACTTGGTGGACATTCTCGAGCATTTCCGGAACAATCCGGGCGAGCGGGAGCGGATTGCTTTCAACTATGTGAGTCCGGTGAATGAGCCGAATATCGACTGGAACGGGAAGAGCCAGGAGGGATGCCGGTATTCGAATGAGGATATCAAGGCCGTGCTGCGTGCACTGGACGCCGAGTTGCGGCGGAGGGGCTGCGAGACCGAGATTGCGGGGATTGAAGTGAACGCGCTGCCACCGCTATACAAGGTGGCGGAAGGGATGACGAAGAGGTACGGGGCGAAGTACGGGGATTACGTGGACGATTTCTGCGGGGACCCGGAGATAAGCGGGACGCTGCATCACCGGTTGTCGTATCACGATTACGGATCGGACCGGCTGAAGGGACAGTTCGTGGAGAACCGGACGGCGGTGAGGAAGAAGTTCGACCAGTATCCGGGGTGGAAGCCTTGGATGTCGGAGTATTGCGTGATGACGGGCGCGGAGGGCGAGGGCGGGAACCATCGGGACCTGGGGATGAAGACGGCGCTCGAGGTGGCGCGGATCCTGTATTTCGACCTGACGCTGGTGCAGGTGACGGCGTGGCAGTGGTGGACGGCGGTGTCGGGGGTGGATTACAAGGACGGGTTGGTTTACACGGACTGGAAGAAGCCGGGGGACGAGGAATCGGTGATTCCGTCGCGGCTGCTGTGGGCGTTCGGGAATTACAGCCGGTTCGTTAGGCCGGGGATGAAGCGGGTGGGGCTCGAAGGGGAGAGCCACGACATTGGCGGGCTGATGGGGTCGGCGTATAAGGACGAGGCCGGGCGGAAGGCGGCAGTGGTGTATGTGAACGCGGGGACGGGGGCGCGGCGGGTGAAGCTGAATTTCGCGGGGACGAAGGGCTGGAGGCTGGGAAGTGTGACGCCGCATGTGACGTCGGACCGGGCGGGGGATGAGCTGAAGGCGTACCCGGCGGTGGGGGCGGGGCAGGCGGTGGAGATCCCGGGGAAGAGCGTGGTGACGCTCGAAGCGAAATTTATTTGAGGTTAGGTGAAGCGTTTCGCCGGGTTTTGACGCCTTTCCGAATAAGGACACTTTTACTTCGCGCACAACGGAGCCGCGTGGCGCAAGCGCCACTCGCGGCCCTGTGCGCTGCATCCGGAAATGAGAACGCTCAAGTACAACGACATTCCGACGCCACGGATGTGGAGGCGGGACTGCGGGCGGGCGATGGGGCTGCATCGCGCCGATCCGCTATTGGGGCGGGTGGAGGCGCTGCTGGAGGAGTATGCGCGGGACACGGTAGGCGAGGGGCTGCTGGCGCTGGTGGAGATGTACCGGGTGCTCGAAGCCGGGCGGCGGAGGCACCGATTGATGGCAGCAGTGCGGGCGCTGCGCGAGTGTGTGACGTGGCGGCTATGCCGGATTCTGAGCTGCGAGGCTAGCCGGCTGCCGTACGAAATTGAGACTGTGTTCGGGCACGGCGAGGGGAGACCGGCGATGGCGGCGGGCCATCCGGGTACCGGCGCTTGGGGCTGAGGCGGGCCGGTGTGCGCTATTAAGGAGGAGTGCAGATCAGGATTGGCCGATGGGCCGTGGCGGCGCTGGCGGCCGGGGTGGTGTTTGGGCAGACTTCGTATTACCGGCACGTGATTTTTGACGACAGCCGGAGCGCAGGGCCGTACTTTTTCAGCGAAGGTACGGTGGTTGCTCCAAGCGCGCTGGAACTTGAGGGTGACCGGCTGCCGGTGGAGACACAGATTTTCCGTACGCCGCCGAATGCGCTGCGGATGCGGTGGACGTCGGCGCCGGGCGGGAGCTGGGAGGCGATTCTGCGGGTGGAGCGGCTGCGGAACCGTCCGGTGACGTTTGTCGGGGACGCGCTGTATTTCTGGTGTTATTCGCCACGGGGGGTGCCGGCGGGGAGCCTGCCTACGATCCGGCTGAGCGACCGGGACGGAGGGTTTTCCGAGCCGATAGCGCTCCAGACGCAGATGGAGTCCGTGCCGGCGGGGAAGTGGGTTCAGGTGGTCCTGCCGCTGCGGTTATTTACTTCCGTTTCCTTCCATCCGTTCGAGCCGCACCGTCTGGCGGAAATTCATTTCACGCAGGCGGGAGCCGACGGCGCGGAGCGGACGCTGATTCTCGACGATGTGTCGATTGACGATGAGGAGCTGCCGGCCGGGGGTCCGCCGGCGCCTCCGGGTCCCCTGCAGGCCAAAGGGTATGAGAGGCATATCGACTTACAATGGGCGCCTTCACCGCATGGGCGGGTAAGAACGTATGTGATTTACCGGTCGTTCGACGGGAGTAAGTTCGAGCCGGTGGGAATACAGACGCCGGGATTGGACAGATATGCGGACTTTCTCGGCGTAGTGGGACGGAAGGCATATTACCAGGTAACTGCAAGAGACAGTGCCGGGAGGGAGTCGGCGCCGACTCCGGTGGCGGCGGCGGCGACGCGGGCGATGACGGATGACGAGTTACTCGATATGGTGGAACAGGCGTCGATCCGGTATTACTGGGAGGGAGCGAACGCGGAGTCCGGGATGACGCTCGAGAACATTCCGGGCGATGACGATATTGTGGCGACGGGGGCGTCGGGATTCGGGATTCTGGCGATGTTAGTCGGGGTGCATCGGGGGTTCATTCCGCGGCGGGAGGCGGCGGCACGGATGCTGCGGATCGCGGATTTTCTGGAGCGGGCGGACCGGTTTCACGGGGCGTGGCCGCACTTTATCGATGGACGGACGGGGAAGGCGATGCCGGTGTTCGGGATGTACGACGACGGCGGAGACCTGGTGGAGACGGCTTTTCTTACGCAGGGGCTGTTGGCGGCGCGGCAGTTTTTCGACGGGCGGAGCCGGACGGATCGGCGGATCAGGGAGAAGATCACGGAGTTGTGGGAGGGGATCGACTGGAGCTGGTACCGGCAGTCGGCGGACGGGGATTTTCTGTTCTGGCACTGGTCGCCGGATTACACGTGGAAGATACATCACCGGCTGATCGGCTGGAACGAGACGATGATTACTTACTTACTCGCCATGGCCTCGCCCACGCATCCGGTTCCGGCGAGTATGTATTACTCGGGGTGGGCGAGCCAGGCGGAGGTGGCGGTGCGGTACCGGAACGGCGGGCCTGGGCATGTAGATGGGGATCATTATCTTAACGGGCACAGCTACTACGGGATCCGGCTGGCGATCGGGGCGCGGCATGGGGGGCCGCTGTTTTTCACCCATTATTCGTTTCTCGGGTTGGATCCGCACCAGTTGCAGGACAAGTATACGAATTACTTTGTGAACAACCAGGCGATTGCGCGGATTAACCTGGCTTACTGCGAGCGGAACCCGAAGAGGTTTCCGGAGTATGGGAAGCAGTGCTGGGGACTGACGGCGAGCGATGGGCCGAACGGGTATTCGGCGAACGAGCCGGAGAGTTGGGGGGACGACGGGACGATTTCTCCGACGGGGGCGCTGGCTTCGATGCCGTACACGCCGGAAGCATCGATCGAGGCACTGAAGTATTATTACCGGGTGTTGGGGGACCGGTTGTGGGGGATTTACGGTTTCCGGGACGCGTTTAATTTGAAGGATAACTGGTGGGCGCGGATTTACATGGGGTTGAACCAGGCGCCGCAGGCGGTGATGATTGAGAATTACCGGAGCGGGTTTGTGTGGAAGCTGTTCATGGCGAATCCGGAGATCCGGGATATGTTGAAGCGGGCGGAGTTGGAAGCGGTGCGAAGAAGGGAGGTGCGGCGATGAAGTGGGCGCTGGTGGCGTGGGGGATTTGCATGGGATGCATGGCGCAGACGATCACGGTGGATGCGAGCGCGGAGGCGCGTCCGTTTCCGCATTTTTGGGAGCGCGCGTTCGGGTCGGGGCGGGCGAACTTGTCGATGCGGCAGAGTTACCGGGACGACTTGCGGACGGTGCACGAGGCGACGGGGTTCGAGTATGTGCGGTTTCACGGGATCTTCGATGAGGAGAACGGCGTTTACTCGGAGGACGCGCAGGGGAAGCCGGTTTATAACTGGACGTACGTGGACCAGATTTACGACGGGCTGCTCGATGCGGGCGTGAAGCCGTATGTGGAGTTGAGTTTCATGCCCTCGAAGCTGGCGTCGTCGCAGAAGCCGCATCCGTTCTGGTATAAGCCGCTGCCGAATCCACCGTCCGATTACGGGAATTGGGGCGCGCTGGTGGAGGCGTTTACGAGGCACCTGGTGGAGCGGTACGGAATCGAGGAGGTGTCGCAGTGGATTTTCGAGGTGTGGAACGAACCGAATATCGATTTCTGGACGGGGAAGCCGGCGTTTGAGACTTACATGCAACTGTATGCGAGCGCGGCGAAGGCGGTGAAGGCGGTGAGTCCGCGGCTGCGGGTCGGCGGTCCGGCGACGGCGCAGGCGGCGTGGGCGGGGCAGTTTATCGCGGCGTGCGTGAAGCAGGGACTGCCGGTGGATTTCGTTTCGACACATGTGTATGGGAACGATTCGGCGCAGAACGTGTTTGGGACGGAGGAAGCGATACCGCAGAGCGAGATGGTGGCGCGGGCGGTGAAGAAGGTGCACGAGGAGATTACGAAGTCCGAGAAGCCGGGGCTGCCGCTGTATTTCAGCGAGTTCAACGCGAGTTACATGAACAAGGTAAATACGACGGATTCGCCGTTTATCGGGCCGTGGCTGGCGAATACAATCCGGTTGTGCGATGGGTTAGTGGACATGATGGCGTATTGGTCGTTCTCGGATGTGTTCGAGGAAGGGGGCGTGGCGAAAACTCCGTTTTACGGCGGGTATGGACTGATGGCGGTGGGTGGGATTCCGAAGGCGGCGTTGAACGATTTCCGGCTGCTGCATAAGTTGGGCGAGGAAAGGTTAGTGAACGCGTCGGATTCGGCGCTGGTGACGCGGCGGAAGGATGGGTCGCTTGCGGTCGCGGTTTGGAATTATGCGGCGCCGGAGGAGACGGGGACGGCGCAGATGGTGCGGTTGGACGTGCGGGGCCTGCGTGGGCGGCAGGTGGTGAGGATTACGAAGGTGGATGCGGAGCATGGGTCGGCGCTGCGGGTGTGGGAGGAGATGGGGCGGCCGGCGTTTCCGAGCCGGGAGCAGCAGAAGCGGTTGCGGGAGGCCGGGGAGTTACCGCGGGCGGTGGAGAAGAGTTGGACGCCGGGGACGCGGATTGAGTTTGAGTTACAGCCGAAGGGGCTTGCGGTGGTGGAGATGAGCGGGAAGTAGGTTGGAGGGAAAAGCATTGGTTCAGCGTTTAGCTTTCTTTCGCCTGAATTATTTAAAAATATAATCCAGGTATTCTCTACTATTGCTATACCGCTTTTGATCGTTATTTTTATCGGGTTCGGTGCTGTAAAAAAAGTAAAGGTCTATGAAAAATTT
>JAJYKC010000115.1 GCA_021788955.1 Acidobacteriota bacterium | reverse complement strand
GCCGCTCAAAGTGCTGCACTCGCTCCAGAACGGCTTCGGCGACGCGCTCAGCTTCATCGCCATCGTCGTCGGCCTCGGCGCCATGATCGGCAAATTCATCGAGGAGTCCGGGGGCGGGGAAGTGCTCTCGGAGTCTCTCCTCGCCGGCCTCGGCCGGGACCGCGCTGCCTGGGCCGTCCTCGCCGCCGCCTTTCTTGTCGGCCTGCCTGTTTTCTTCGAAGTCGGATTCATCATCCTCGTCCCCATCGCCCTCGCCCTTGCCCGCGACAGCCGCCGCCCGGTCCTGCTTTACGGCCTGCCTCTGGCCGCCGCTCTCACCATTACCCACTCGCTCGTCCCGCCTCATCCGGCGCCTTCCGTCGCCGCGCAGCTCCTTGGCGCCGACACCGGCAAAATCATCCTTTGGGGCGCCCTGCTTTCAATTCCTCTCGCTATCCTCAGCGGCATTTTCTTTGGAGGCTGGGTCGCCCGCCGCTACCCGAACGCAGGCGCCGCAGCCCCGCCGGCCGCGCCCGCGGCAAAGCAGTCGCCGCCCCACGTGGCCGCCGTCGTGGCCATGCTCATCCTCCCCGTTGTGTTGATCTTCTTCGCGACCTTCGCCACCACCTTCCATCTCCCGGGAGCCGCGCTCTGGCAGTTCCTCGGCCACCCCTTCACTGCGCTCCTCTTGGGCACGTTCGCCTGCATGTACTTACTCGGCTGGCGCCGCGGCCTTTCCACTGCAAGGATCACTAAACTCGCCACGGATTCCCTCGGCCCCATGGCTTCGCTGCTGCTGATCATCGGCGCCGGCGGCGGGCTGAAGCAGGTTATCGTCGATTGCGGCGTGGGCCAATACGCCGGCACGCTCCTCGCCTCTGCCCCCATCTCCCCGCTGCTCGTAGCGTTCCTCACCTCCGCCCTGCTTCGCGCCGCCCAAGGCTCAGCCACCGTCGCCATCGTCACCGCTGCGGGCATCCTCGCCCCCATCCTCGGCCACGTCAACGGCTACAGCCAGGAAATCATCGTCCTCGCTGTCTGCGTCGGCGGCACCGCCATCAGCCACGTCAACGACGCCGGATTCTGGATCGTCAAGGAATATCTCGGACTCACCGTGGCCGAAACGCTGCGAAGCTGGACCGCTATGAAAATCATCATGGGTTGCGCCGGGATCCTCATTCTGCTCGCGGTCCACGCCATCGCCGCGCGATAATCGAAGTGCCTCCATGCCGGACGCCTTCAACCTGCAGCGCTTCGTTGACGCGCAGGCCCCGGTCTACGACAACGTCCGCCGCGAACTCCGCGCCGGCTGCAAAACCAGCCACTGGATGTGGTTCATCTTCCCGCAAATCCAAGGTCTCGGCCACAGCCCCACGGCCCGAATGTACGCCATCTCGGGCCGGGGCGAGGCCAAGGCCTACTTACAGCACCCCATCCTCGGTCCGCGCCTCGTCGAGTGTACGAACCTGGTCAACGCAGTCGAAACAAAATCGGCGGACGACATCTTCGGCTACCCCGACGACTTGAAGTTCCGCTCTTCGATGACCCTGTTCGCCGAAGTAAGTCCCGATAACCCCGTCTTCGTCGATGCGCTCGACAAGTACTTCGGCGGCGAACCCGACCAACTCACGCTTGACCGTCTCGCCCGTCACGACTAGACCCGCACCACGGACTCGCCTGCCCGCTCAGACGCTGTTAGCGCAATGCGCTACACCCACCACGCCGCGCCGGCAGACTCGCGAATCACAATCGAATTCAGGAACGCCGCCGCCTTCTGCAGCCCTTCCTCGGCTGACATCAGCGAGTCCTCATGCTCGATCGACAACACGTAGTCGTAGCCGTACATCCGCAGCGTCGAGATGAACTCCTTCCACCACCCGAACGCGTGCCCGTAGCCCACCGTCCGGAAGATCCAGCCGCGCTCCCGCTCCTCGGTGTACTTCTTCGTGTCGAGCACGCCGGTCTTCGGCAGGTTCGTCGCGTAGATCTGCGTGTCCTTGGCGTGCACGTGGAAAATCGAGTCGCCCAACACGCGAATGGCCGCGATCGGATCGATTCCCTGCCAGAACATGTGGCTCGGGTCGTAATTCACGCCGACGTTCGGGCCCGCTTCCTTCCGCAGCCGCAGCATCGTCTCCGGACTATAAGCCACAAACCCCGGATGCATCTCGATCGCGATCTTCACGCCGTGATCGGCCGCGAATTTCGCGTGCTTGGTCCAGTACGGGATCACTTTTTTCGACCACTGCCACTCAAGCAGGTCCAGAAAATCCGGCGGCCACGGGCACGTTACCCAGTTCGGATACTTCGCCTTATCGCTGTCTCCCGGGCAGCCGGAGAAATCAATCACCACCGGCACGCCCAGTTTCTCTGCCAGGCGCACCGTCTTCTTCGACACCTCCGCATTCGCTTTCCCAATGGCCGGGTCCGGGTGCAATGCGTTCCCGTGGCAACTCAGGGCACTGATTGAAAACCCTTCGTCGTCCAGTTTCGCCTTGAACTCCTTCAACTCCTTCGTGCGGTCGAGCAGCGCCAGAGGTAGATGCGGATCGCCGGGATAATTCCCCGTGCCTAACTCCACGGTATTGATTCCGATCGCCTTCAACTTCGCCAGGACCTGGTCCAGCGGCATCTGGCCCATCAGGGCCGTAAATACGCCAACTCTCATGTGAAAGTCTCTCGCTCCCTTAAGCGTTCAGTTTCCCGACGTTCGCGAGCCCGCACCGCTCGACTCGCGTTCCGTCTTCGGTAGTTCCGGCAGCGGCTTCGGCAACTCCTTGCGCGGCAGCATCGCCGGCCGCGTCGCCGCGTCGTAGACCACCGACGCGATCACCGCCGCCGATTGCATCATATCGCCTGCCTGGATGTGATCGTAAGTGTCCATGTCCGAGTGATGCGTGATGCTTCCGTAATCCATCGGATCCTGGATGAACTGGAACCCTGGCAGACCCACCGCGTCGAACGACAGATGATCCGTCCCGCCCGTGTTCCGGATCGTGATCTGGCTCACGCCCAGGTCGTGGAACGGGGCCAACCACGCCGCGAAAATCGGCCGCATCGCGTCGTTGCCCTGCAGGTACACCCCGCGGATCTTACCCGTCCCGTTGTCGAGGTTGAAATAACCGGAAAGCTTGGCTTGCTCGGCAGTAATCTTCATCGTCTTCGGGTCGCCGAAATGCTCCTTCACGTAAGCCTGCGATCCCAGCAGCCCCTGCTCCTCGCCGCTCCACAACGCGATGCGCACCGTCCGGTCCATCTTGAGATTGAGCGCCTTCAGAATCCGCATTGCCTCCATCATCGCCGCGCTGCCCGCGCCGTTGTCCGTCGCTCCCGTCCCGCTGTGCCAGGAGTCGAAGTGCCCGCCCACCATCACTACTTCGTCGCGCTTGTCGCCGCCCGGAATCTCGCCCACCAGGTTGTAGGAATCGATATCTCCCGCCGAGGACTCTTCCTTCAAGTTCACCCGCACCTTCACCGGCACCTTGTTCTCGATCAGCCGCACCATCCGGTCATACTGCTCGGCCGTCACTACGAACGTCGGCGGCGCCAGCGGATACTTGCTCTTGTACGACCCCGCCGCTTCGGCGGACACCATTCCCGTGTGCGCCCGCGCGTCCGCCTGAATCACGCCCGCCACGCCTTCGTCCTTCAGAAACGTCGAAAACTTCGCGCGCATGTCCTGTACCTTGTCGAAGAGTTCGTCCAGCACCGCGGGTGGCATGTTCATCATGTATGCCCGCGCCTGCTGAGGATCTTCCGGAATATCGATGTGCGCCGGGTCCACCTTCACCGGTGCAACGGGCTCCGGGGCGATGCCGATTTCGGAAAGCTGCTTTTCGTCGTAGCGCACGAACGGCGCGCTCGTCCAGGGCTTCGGCTCGGTCAGGCTCGTAACCAGCACGATCTTGCCGCGCAGTTTGCCCTTCCACTGCTGCTCGTATTTCTGGATCGCTTCCTCGTTTGCCTTCAGGTTCAGCCGCATCCGGCCCCGTCCGAGCGGCGCCAGCACCGCATCCCCCGTTACCGGTCCGTCCGTGCTGCTCGTCCACGCCAGCGGCGCCGCCGTCATCGACGAGTACCGCGGCTCAACCATTTCCACCGAAAATTGTCTTAACGACCAGCTCCGCCCAAACGCCCACTTCTCCCGGTGTACGTTCTCCAGGCCGTATTCCTTCAGCCGGTTCTCCGCCCACCCCATCGCCTCCAGAAACTCCGGCGACGCCGTCAACCGCGGCCCATAACGGTCGGTCAGATTCTCGAGGATCTCCATCACCTGCGAGTGTTTGAACTCCTCGGTGCGGATGCGGTTCACAACTTGTAAGTCCGGCTGGTCCTGGGCAAGAGCTATTCCCGCGCCAAGAAAAACGACCGCGCAAACGGAGAAAGTGCGAGACATAGCGCCTATTATATGCCTCGCCTAAATTAGCGGCTCAGCGGCCACCTGCCGGGGCGCGCTGCGGAGTAGCGGACCTCTACTGCCCTGCGGCCAGGCCAGGTCCAGGCGGGTCGGCCGCCGACTGCAGCACCGCGTCCCGCGTCTGGTCGAGCGTCGAAATCACCGAATCGCGCGAAAGCTTCGCCACATACGGAGTTACCAGCCAGCGCAGTCCGGGCGGGATGTCCCGGCTCAGCGCAATCACTTCAATCTCCAGGTAGACACCGCCGTCCCGCTCCTCGAACCGCGAATCGCTATACATTCGCCACAGAAATCCCGACCCCGTGTCCGGCGCCATCTTCTGCTCGCCGGCGTGCCCGTAGTTGCGAATCTCCTGCACTCGCGTGGAGTTGGAAACGCTGTACCAGCGCTTCTCGTCCAGCGGGATGTAGGTTGTCTCGTATTCGCCCTCGAGCGCAGCCGTCACGAACAGGGCCTTCTTCATCCAGACCATCTGATACCGCTCATTTTCTTCCTCCCGGCCCAATAGCTTTGCCTGCCGCACCACTGGCCGGTAATAGTCCCCGTAGCGCCCATAGTTATGCAGCACACTTAACAGATCCTGGATCTTCGCGCCGGGAATGAACAGGCCGCCCGCCCAATCGTGGATCAAGCCGTTCGGCACCTCCTGCGTGCCGTCCGCGCCGGGATGCCACACCAGAATTTCGCCCTGCCGTGCCCGTTGCCGCCGCGAAGCGTCTTCGTCCAGCCACAAGAACGGCCGCTGGCCCTCCACCCGTTCTTTCACACGGTCCTGAACCGTCTGCAGATAGCAGTCCCAGGCTTTTCTCGTCTCCGGAGTTAACTCCGCCGGCCAAGCCACCGCTGCCGGCGCTATCATCAGCACCACCGCCAACCCCGCCTGCTGGAATGGTTGCCTCATGCTCAACGTCCTCTGCTGTTCTTGATGCAGTCCGCGTTCCAGAGTGACGCCAGAAATTCTCGAACACCGTCCGGCCGCTCCCTGCTGAAAATCCCTGTAAAATCAATCGAATTCCGTAACTCTGCCGTAACTTTAAACGCGCGCCACCCATAGGTCCGATACAAATTTTGAATTGGACCACCTTCGCACCCCCGCACTAGGCTGGGGTATGGCAACGCAATTCGTTATGGAGATCCCATCGTCGCCCTTGGGGCTGTTGCATCGAATTAGCAACATCGTGGCGTCCGAGTTGTCGCTGGACGAGATGCTGGGAGAAATCGTCGGTCTAACGGTCCAGGCCACCGAGTGCGACGCTTGCCTCGTTTACCTGGTCGAAAAAGAAACCGGAGACATCGTGCTGCGCGCCTCCCAGTTGCCGCACGCAGCCGATCTCGGGACTCTGCGCATGCAGATGGGCGAAGGCGTCACCGGTTGGGTCGCCGAACACAAGTCGGTAGTCGCCCTGTCGGAAAACGCGTTTTCCGATCCCCGCTTCAAATTGCAGCGGTCCTTGATTGAAGATACCTATGAGGCTTTTCTCTCGGTTCCGCTCGTAAGCGGCGGCGAGCTCATCGGTGTCATCAACGTGCATCACAGGAATAAACACCGCCACACCGCGGAGGAGATTTCGCTGCTCACCTTCATCGGCGAGCAGATGGGTGGGGCGATCGTCAAATGGCAGTTGGCCGAGCAGAACGTGCGCCTGTTGGAGGAGTCGCAGGAGATCAAGCGCCAACTGGAAACGCGGAAACTGGTGGAGCGAGCCAAGGGCATCCTGCAGCAGCGCTATCAGTTGTCCGAGGAGGAGGCGTATCTCCGCCTTCGCAATGAAAGCCGCCGCCTGCGCCGCCCCATGCGGGACCTCGCCGAGGCCATCATCATGGCCGAGGAACTGGCCCGCCGGGGACCAATGAGCGACGCGGTTTCCTGATCCCGAACCCGATCCCGAACGGCCGCAACTCCCGGCTCGTCTAAACTGATAGATTGTTGCGGCCGTTCGTCCCCATCGTCTCCAACCCGCATCTGCTCACCATCGCGGGCAATTACTGGCCGCGCAATCTCGACTTCGAGCGCTTTCCCACCCAGACTCGCGTCTTCGACACCGCCCCCGGCGTTCGGATCCTCGTCCACTCGCATGAGCCCGACCGGACCCGCCGCGGAGACGTCGTTCTGGTGCACGGTCTGGAAGGATCGAGCGACGCCGGCTACCTCCAAAGCGCCGCCCAGGCGGTACTTACCGCCGGCTTCGCCGCCCACCGCATGAACCTGCGGAGTTGCGGCGGCACCGAAGCCTGGAGCGGCGACACTCTCTACCACTCCGGCCTGACCTCGGACCTCCGCGCCGTCCTCGAAGCCCTTCGCGACGAAGGACGCGGTCCCCTCTACGTCGCCGGTTATTCCCTGGGCGGCAACGTCAGCCTGAAGCTCGCCGGTGAACTTGGCCGCCAGGGCCAAACCCTCCTCGACGGAGTCTGCGCCGTCTCTACCCCCATCGACCTCGCCGCCTGCGTCGAAACCCTCGCCTGGCGCCAGAATTTCCTCTACGCCCGCCGCTTCCTCTCCCGCCTCAAACAGCGCATCCTCGTGAAAAATCAGCTCCGTCCCGGCCTCTTCGCCCTTGAACGCCTCCCGGAAGTCCGCTCCATCTACGACTTCGATGACGTCTTCACCGCTCCCAGTTTTGGCTTCGGCACCGCCGCCAACTACTATGCCACCCAGTCCGCCAAGCGTTTCCTCGACGACATCCGCGTCCCCACCCTCCTCATCCAGGCCAAGGACGATCCGCTCATCCCCTTCCGCGTCTTCGACCATCCCAGCCTCCGCCGCAATCCCAGCCTCCGTTTCCTCGCCACTAACCACGGCGGCCATCTTGGCTACCTCTCCCGGCGCAAACCCCGCTTCTGGCTGGATGAGACGATGGTAGAGTGGCTGCGCA
>JAJYKC010000114.1 GCA_021788955.1 Acidobacteriota bacterium | reverse complement strand
CGCAAACTTTTTCAAACTCCTGAAAGCTTTCCCCGATCAATACGCCTGGAAGGCGGTCAGCACCGCCAATTTCGAGGAAATGACCAGCCAGGTCTACGGACAGAACGTCCGATACTTCTTCCTCCAGTGGATCGACTCGAGCGGTGCGCCCCAGTTCAAGCTCGACTACATCGTCTACCGCACTCAGAAAGGCTTCCGCGTCGTCGGCAAGGTGAATCAGGACCTCGACACCTTCCATATGCCCGTCGAGCTCCTGATTGAAACCGAAGGCAATCCTGAACGCCAGCGGATCGACCTCGTCGGCAGTTCAACCGAATTCACCATCGACACGTTCGGCAAACCGAAAGACGTCAAGGTCGACCCCGACGAGAAGGTGCTCCACTACACCGACAACATCCGCGTCGCGGTAGCCATCCGCCGTGGCGAACAGTTCGTCGAAACCGGCCAGTACGCCGAAGCCCTGGGCGAGTATCAGAAGGCGCTGCAAGTTCACCGCAACAGCTCCCTCGCCCACTTCCGCATCGCCGAAGTCTTCTTCAAACAGAACAATTTCCAGTCCGCCGCCAACGAATTCCGCGAAGCCTTGAACGGCGACCTCGACCCCAAGTGGATCGAAGTTTGGGCTCACATCAACCTCGGCAAGATTTTCGACATGACCGGCAGCCGGGACCGGGCGGTGAACGAATATAACCTCGCCATCCGCACGCACGACAACACCGCCGGAGCCCAGGCGGAGGCCGCGAAATACCTCCGTAAACCCTACGAGCAGAAGTCGCCCGATACATAGGGCTCGCGGTCAGGCCGGTTTCATGCTTCCCTCCGCCCGAATGCGCTACGATGGGCGCGCTTTGAATGAGCAGGGAGGGAACTTTGAAAAAACTCGCGATTGGACTTCTCATCGCCGCCGCAGTAGCCGTCGCCGGATCGAGCGGCTATAAGGAAGCACGCACCTTCACCATCGGTGGCAACGGTTTCTGGGACTACGTCTCCGTTGATTCCCCGGGCCGCCGCATCTTCGTATCTCATGCAACCGAAGTCGACGTCGTCAGTCTCGACACCGGCAAAGTGATCGGCAAAATCCCCGACACACCCGGCGTCCACGGGATAGCCCTGGCTCCGGATGCCGGCAAAGGCTTCATCACGGCCGGCCAGACCAACCAGGTCGTCGTTTTCGACCTGAAGACCCTCAACACCATTGGCCATCTCACCCCAGGTAAAAAGCCCGACGGAACCATCTACGATGAATCCACTGGCCGCGTCCTCGTCTTCAACGGTGGCAGCGACAGTGCCACTGTCATCGATGCCCGCCGCGCCGTCGTTACCGGTACCGTCGCTCTCGGCGGCGGTCCGGAATTCGCCGCCGCGGACGGCGATGGCAAAGTCTTCGTCAATCTCGAGGACAAGAGCCAAGTGGTCGAGTTCGACCCCAAGACGCTGAAGGTCGACCACACCTGGCCTCTCGCACCTTGCGAATCGCCGTCAGCCATGTCCATGGATCGCGAATCTCGCCGCGTGTTCATCGGCTGCCATAACCAGATGATGGCCGTTGTGAATGCCGACACCGGCAAGGTGGTCGCGACCCTCCCCATCGGCCGCGGCGTCGATGCCGGCCGCTTCGACCCGGAGACGAAGTTTGCCTTTGCGTCGTGCGGTGACGGAACCACCACCGTAGTCCACGAAGACGGCAATGACCATTACTCCGTGGTCGACACTCTTCACACACGAGTCAGCGCGCGCACCATGGGGCTCGATCTGAATACCCACGCCATCTATCTGCCGTTCGCCGAAACGAAACCGAACCCCCAGGGAGGCCGCCCATCCATCGTTCCTGGCTCGTTCGCCGTGCTGGAAATGACGCGTCAATAAACGGCCGGAGTGCGAACGCGGCAGGATTTCGTATAATCCCCTATTGACCAAGCCGCCCGCTCCCGGTACGTCCCACGCAATGCTGCAGCCGCTCCTCATCCTCAGCACCGCGCCCAACGAGGACGAGGCTGCGCGAATCGCCCGGGCACTCGTGGAAGACCGTCTGGCCGCTTGCGTCAACATCGTCACCGGCGCCCGCAGCATCTATCGCTGGCAGGGCGCCATCGAGGACAGCCCGGAAACCCTGCTCGTCATCAAGTCCGACCGCCGGCTCTTCACCGAATTGAGCCGCCGCCTCGCTGCCCTCCATCCCTACACCACACCGGAGATCATCGCCGTGCCCATCAAATACGGATCCGAGCCCTACCTCGCCTGGCTTGCCAGCGAACTGAAGCCCGCTGAGGCGGCCCAGTGACGCCCGTCCACGCCACCGAAACGCCAACACGCGCCCGCTACTGGGTCATCGTCTTCGCAGTTACCCTCGCCATCCTCTCTTACATCGACCGCGTCTCCATCTCGCAAGCCGCTCCGCTCGTCATGCGCGATCTTCATCTGAGCAAGGAGCAGATGGGCTACGTCTTCGGCGCCTTCGCGCTCGCCTACGCCATCTTCGAGGTCCCCAGCGGCTGGCTCGGCGACCGCCTCGGCGCCCGCGCCGTGCTCCTCCGCATCGTGCTCTGGTGGAGCGCCTTCAAGGCACTCTCCGGCTGGATGTTCTCCTTCACCCCGATGGTCACCGTGCGCTTCCTGTTTGGCGCCGGCGAAGCGGGCTGTTTTCCCAACCTCACCAAAGCCTTCGCCACCTGGCTCCCACACGGCGAGCGCACGCGCGCGCAGGGCATCCTCTGGACATTCGCACGCTGGGGCGGGGCATTCACTCCCCCACTCGTTGTCCTCTGCCTAACGTGGATGAACTGGCGTTGGGCCTTCACCGTGTTCGGTATCCTCGGTGTCGCCTGGGCCGTCCTTTTCGCACGCTGGTATCGCAACGACCCGGCTGCCCACCCTGGCGTCAACGCCGCCGAACTCGCGCTCATCCACCACGGCGCTTCTCAGGCCTCCACGCATGCTCACGTCCCCTGGGGCAAAATCGTCCGCTCGCGCAGCGTACTTCTTTTGTGGGTACAGTATTTCTGCCTCACCTACCCCTGGTACTTCTACATCACCTGGTTGCCCACTTGGCTCCAGGAGCGCCATCACCTTTCCGAATCGGCCAGCGCCAACTATTCCGTCCTGCCGCTGTTGCTCGGTGGCACAGGCGCCCTGCTGTGCGGCTTCCTCCTCGCCCCGCTCGCCCGCCACATCGGCGGCACCGCCCGCGCCCGCCGCATCGTCGCCGCCTCCGCCTTCGTCGGCGCGTCCCTCCTGATGGCCCTCTGCAGCCAGTTGAACAGCCCCCCGCTCGCCATGATCGTCATGGGCTTGGCGAGCTTCTGCAACGACCTCGTCATGCCGCCTTCCTGGACCGCCTGCATGGACATCGGCGGCCGCTTCGCCGGCACCGTCTCCGGCTCCATGATATGGTTGGCAACCTCGCCGGCTTCGTCGCCCCCGTCGCCGGCGGCTACATCCTCCACGCGACCCACGGCAACTGGAACATCTTCCTCTACACCATGGCCGCCGTCTACCTATGCGGCGCCTTCTGCTGGCCGTTCATCGACCCCGTCACCCCGCTCGAATTGCACCCCACCGAGCCGGACTAAGCCGCCCGGAAACAAACCACCGCGTTCAACCCGCCGAACGCAAACGAATTCGAAAGCGCGTACTCGCACGCCGCCGCCCGCGCCTCGTTCGGAATCACATCCAGGTCGCACGCCGCGTCTCGCGCCGTATAATTCGCCGTCGGCGGCAGCACGCCCTCCCGCAGCGCCATCACCGTCCCCACCGCTTCAATCGCCCCCGCCGCTCCCAGCCCGTGCCCGTGCATCGACTTCGTCGAACTCACTCTCAGCCTTTCCGCATGCGCGCCGAACACGCTTTTCAGTGCCGCTGTCTCGGTTGCGTCGTTGGCCTGAGTGCCCGTACCGTGCGCATTCACATACTCGATCGCTTCCCCCGCCAAGCCAGCGTCCCGCAACGCTGCCCGCATGGCTCTTGCTGCCCCGTCCGTGCTCGGCTGCGTAACATGATGCGCGTCGCTCGACATCCCGAACCCGACAATCTCTCCGTATATCGCCGCGCCCCGCGCCTTCGCCGCCTCCATCGGCTCCAGCACCAGCATCGCCGCGCCATCGCCCAGAATCAGCCCCTTGCGGTCCGCCGAAAACGGCCTGCACGTGTCCGGAGACACCACGCGCATCGCCTCCCACGCTTTCAGGAATCCCAGACTGAACACCGCCTCGCTGCCGCCCGCAATCGCCATCTCCACCGCTCCCGATCGCACAAGCTGAAACGCTTGCCCTAGCGCATGGTTCGAAGACGAGCACGCCGTCGAAATCGTGTACACCGGCCCGACAATCCTGTGCTCAAGCGATATCCGGCTCGCCGCCGCGTTCCCCATGATCCGCGGAATCGTCAACGGGCTGACGCGCGGACTGCTGCGCCCGTACAAGGCCACGAACTCCTCGTCCTCGCTCCCTTGCCCGCCCACGCACGACCCCGTCACAATCGCCGTCTGCTCGCGCAACTCCGGCGTCCACTCGATCCCCGCCTCACGGATCGCCTCCCGCGCCGCCACCGCTCCATACTGCGCGAACGCGTCGAGTAGCGTTGCCTCGCGCGGGTCGAAATGCTCCTCGCCCTTCCATCCCCGCACCTGCGCCCCAAACCGGAACCGCAACCGCTCCAGGTCCACGCCCTCGATCTCGGCAAACCCCGGCCGCCCGCTTGCCAGCGCTTCCCACAGCGGCTTCACTCCCACGCCGAAAGCCGTCACCGCGCCCAGCCCGGTGACCACTACGCGCCGCACGTTCAGACCACCGCGCCCGCGCTCCCGGCTTTCGCCTCGAGCAGTTTCCGGATACCCTCGGAGATCTCGCTTACAGAGCGCAGTTTCTGGGCCTCTTCATCCGGAATGTTCACGTTGAACTCGTTCTCGAGCGCGAACAGGATGTTGATCCCGTCGAGCGAATCGATATGCAGTTCCTCGAAGGTGCTAGCCTCCGTCACAGCCGCCGGCTCCAGATGCTGCGCCGTCGTGATCACCTGAATCACACGTTGGGTTACGTCGTCTTGGTCGGGCATAAGATTTGAGTCACCGTCTCAAACTGATATCCGCGGTCGCGAAGCGCCGGAATCACGCGCCGCACGGCTTGGAGCGTTTGCGCGATGTCCGGATCCGGCATGACGCCCCGGCCGTCATGTAAACAGAGTATCGCGCCTCCGCACGTCCCGCCGAGCAACCGCTTCTCAATCGCCTCCGCGCCCAATTTCCAATCCCGCCCGATCACGGTCCACATCACCCCCGTCAACCCTGCTTCCCTCTGTGCCGCCGCAAGCCCCGGCCACCGCACTCCATAAGGTGCGCGGAACAATCGGGGTCTCGCACCGCACACGTCCTCGATCGTCTTCTGTCCACCCATTAGCTCTTCGCGTACGAACGCCGCACTCCGCAGCCATAGCCTCGCGTGGTTCTCCGTGTGATTCCCAATCTCATGCCCCGCCGAAGCCGCAGCCCGGGAAACTTCGGGCAACCTCCTGACATTCCTCCCGCAGAAAAAGAACGTAGCCGGCACGCCCTCGCGAGCCAAAACCTCCAGCAGCCGCGCCGTCGACTCCGAAGGCCCGTCGTCGAACGTCAACGCGACGGACTTCCGATCCCTCGCGCCCCGGTAGACCGAAGGCGCAAACACCTGCGACGTTCGCCCGCGCACAGCCCAGCTAAACCACGCCACGCCCGCCGCCGGCGCCCCCCCTATCCACAGGCTCGTCATCATCCTCGCTCCCAGCCTACCAGTCCCCGCGAGAACCGCAATCGGCAGCAAACACGGCCGCCCGACGAACTATCTCCACGTGGCGTGCTGTCGTCCCTTGAGCGCCGGCCCCCGAAACCCGGATGCTAGAATGAAGCGCGCCATGAAGTCCGCGCTTCATCTCGCCGCTCTGGTCACGATCTTCCTCCTCCCGCTGGCCGGCCAGGAACTTCGCGTCACCGGAGGCGCGGCCGATCACCAGGTTTTCCAGCGTAACGCCGGCGGCGTGGCCGACATCCCCCTCAACGGCGCTTCCATCAACCACAAAGCCAACGGCAAATACGTCGAACTCCGCCTCAGTTCCCGCTCCGGCCCCGTTGCCGGTTTCGATTGGATCTCCTTCGCCCGCATCCAGCGCGGCAACTGGTCCGGCACCCTCCACAACGTCCCCACCGGTGGACCCTATCGCGTCGAAATCCGCCTCCGCGATTCCCCCATCGTCCTCACCATCAACGACCTCCTCGTGGGCGACCTCTGGATCCTCGCCGGCCAGTCCAACATGGAAGGCCACGGCGACCTCATCGACGTCCAGCCGCCCGACCCGCTCGTCCACACCTTCGACATGGCGGACAATTGGGCCGTCGCCCAGGAGCCTCTCCACACCCCCGAAAACGCCGTCGATCCCATCCACTGGCCCCTCAACGCTAAACGCGAGCCCGAACAACTCACCGGCGAAAAACTCGCCACCTACATCGCTAATCGCAAGAAAGGCGCCGGCCTCGGTCTCCCCTTCGCCGCCGACATGCTGAAATTCACTGGCATTCCCATAGGCGTTATCCCGTGCGCTCACGGTGGGACCCTCATGGAAGAGTGGTCCCCGTCCCTCAAGGACCGCGGCGGCCAAAGCCTGTACGGCTCGATGCTTCGCCGCTTCCGCGCCACCGGCGGCCACGTCAAAGGCGTCCTCTGGTATCAGGGCGAATCCGATGCCAACCCCCGCGCCACCCCGAACTTCGAAACCCGCTTCGTGCAATTTGTCGCGGCTGTCCGGAGCGACTTTGGCGACCCCAATCTCCCCTTCTACTATGTCCAAATCGGCCGCCACGTGAGTTCGGCCAACGTCGCTGAGTGGAACCAGGTCCAGGAAGCCCAGCGTCTTGCGGAAGCGAATATCCCCCACTCCGGCATGGTCGCCTCCGTCGACCTCTCCCTCGACGACGACATCCACATCGGCACTCAGGATCTGAAGCGTCTCGGCATGCGTCTGGCCCGCCGCGCCTGTCACGATCTTTATCCGGCCCTCGGCGGTTGCGGCGCCTTCAAACCCGGCCCTCACCCGGTCAGCGCCTTCTACGGCGGCGGCGTCATCGCCGTCGGCTTCTATGGCGTTAACGGCCGCCTCACCGCCCCGGGCCGCATAACCGGCTTCTCCATCCACACCCCCGACGGCGCCGAAGTTCCCCTCATCTACAAAGTCACCATCGACCCCGCCGAGGCCAGCACCGTCCGCCTCCACATCCAGGGCAAACTCCCCCAGGGCGCCGTTCTCTACTACGGCTTCGGCAAGGAC
>JAJYKC010000113.1 GCA_021788955.1 Acidobacteriota bacterium | reverse complement strand
GCACCGGCGACCGTCAAGCCCGCCGCGTGGTCTCGGCGCTAATCGAGCAAGACGTGCTCACGTCGGAAAGCACGCGCGCACATCTGCGCCTGGCCTTCCCCGCGACGCTTGCCGCGCGCTGGATGCCGGGATTGTTTCCCGAGAGGGCGGCCTGACATGCGCCCGATCCGCCGGATTCAAGTCACTCATACTGATATATAAATTTTGGGTATCCGGATTACCGTGTTGTTATTTGTGTGTTGTGCGAGCCTGCCTGGGCCGGACCTTTAGCCTCAGACGGCGCATTCTTTCCGCCCCGGTAAGGGCCTTTCCCGTGGATTTGCGGCCGGGTTGTGCCAAGGGCAGAAACAGACCTCGCCCCCTGAGCGCTTCCCGGGCGGCGTAATCCAGAAATCCATACGCAAGTATCTCAAGGATGCGCAGTGCATCCGGCTGGGTGCTGTCGTAATTTGGAAATGCGACGCCAATTTCGTCCGGCATGCCCACCGGATAAGCATGCTGCTCGCCGGCGAGGATGTGCACACGGCGGTCTAAGTCGGGCCCGCTCACCCGTGGCGGCACGCCCGCCAGATTGCAGATGGCCTGGTACGAGATGACCGCCAGCGTTCGCGCGCACGCGATCGCGCGCCAGTCCGCAGGCTTCACCGGCCGCGGTCTTGACGGCCAGACGTTCATGGGGATAGGATCTATCATTGTCGTCACGGTGACGGTTATGGATAACAAAGCCAATGATAGTGCCTGGCGAGAGCTCCTGCAAGCAGCACAGACCCTGGAAAATGACTGCCCAGGCGCGGTGTTAATCGGCGGATTGGCGGTCTATTTGCACACCCAGAATCGCCCCTTGGGGACGCTGCCCGTGAGCCGCGATCGGCTGGCCGAATTCAGCCACGACGTCGACGCCTATATCTCAATGCAAGATCTGGGCGCGCTCCGGGACCTGGTTGAGGTGACGGCCAATGCGCGCTCGAACAAGCACCAGGCGACCCTGGGCCGCATCGAGTCCGATCTTTATGTGGAGCATCACAACAAGCTCAGGGTGCCGTATGACGAACTGCTGGCCCATGCCAGCACCTACGGTTCGTTGAGGGTTGCAGCCATCGGGCATCTGCTGGTACTCAAGCTTGACGCAGACGCTGGCAGAGCTGGATCATCGAAAGGTGACAAGGACACGCGCGACCTGGTGAAACTCACCGTGCTGGCGTCCGATGAAGACCGGGACTTGCTTGGGCCCTATCTTGATCCTCGTGGGTTGGCACGATTGAAAGAAGTGGGGGCTTCCCCAAGAACGTTCACGCTGATCACCAGGGGTAACGCTGTGGAAGCAAAGCAGCTCAGGACAATCTTCAACTCCTGCGTAGACGGTCTCCGGGAGCGGGGGTCTGGTGGCAGTGATAAGCCGCGAGCCAGGTCCACACGCCTACAAAGGCCTAAAAACACACGTTAATCCGGATACCCTGAATTTATAGTATCCACAATGATGGCAACCGTTTGAGACAGCCAATGAAAGAAACCACCTCGGACCCCGGTGAATTCAATTCGGACGAGTGGCTGAACACCCTCACCCATTTTCTGGGATTCCTGTTGCTGCTCGGCGCCGTGCCGGTGCTGATCACCCTGGCCGCCGTGTACGGCAGCTCGCGTGATGTCACCACCTTCAGCATCTACAGCGGCACGCTCATCTTCACCTACCTGAGTTCCACGCTGTACCACTACGTCAAGCCCAGCGCGCTGAAACGGGTTTTGCGCCGCGTGGATCACATCGCCATCTACCTGCTCATCGCCGGAACCTACACGCCCTTTCTCATCGTCGGTTTGCGCGGCGCGTGGGGCTGGAGCCTGTTCGGCGTGCTGTGGGGGCTTGCCGCCCTGGGCATCGTTTTCAAGCTGAGCTTCGCACACCGCTATGAGCTGGTTTCCACCGTCACCTACGTGCTCATGGGCTGGATGGGTCTGGTGGCAATCGTGCCACTGATACACAGCCTGCCCCTGGTGTCGCTCATCCTGGTGTTTGCGGGCGGCGTGTCCTACACCGTCGGCGCGCTGTTCTATGCCTGGGAAAAGCTGCGCTTCAATCACGCCATCTGGCACGCGTTCTGCCTGGGCGGCAGCGTGCTGCAGTTCACCGCGGCGTTCTTTCTCATCGGGCGCTGAATAAGACCGTATCAGAAGCAGCCAGCTGCATCCCTCACAACCGGCCTGCGTTCAGCATAGCCGTGCCAAAGAAATCTCAGGCGCAGAATCGCCAGCCGCCGGGCGGCGCGTTATCATCCGGGTAAAGTCCGCCGGGCGCCCCGCTCCGGCCGCACCCAATCCCGAGGAGATTTCCATGCGCCAACGTGCCCTCCGCACCGCTGCCTGCCTTTGCGCCTGCCTCATTCTCGCCGCCCTGCTTTCCCCGGCGACATCGGCTGCGGCGGCGCCGGCCCCGCTCGCGGGGCTCAAGTGGCGCTCCATCGGACCGTCCCGCGGGAGCCGGGTGCTGGCGGTGGCCGGCGTCGTGCAACAGCCGGAGGTTTTCTATTTCGGCGCCGTGGTGGGCGGCGTGTGGAAGACTACCGATGCCGGCACCAGTTGGCAGCCCATCTTCGACAAGGAGCCCATCGCTTCCATCGGCGCGATTGCGGTGGCGCCGTCGGATCCCAACGTGATCTATGTGGGCACGGGCGAGTCCGCGCTGCGGGGCGACATCTCCTTCGGCGACGGCGTCTACAAGTCCACCGATGCCGGCAAGACCTGGAAGCACCTGGGCCTCACCGACACCCGCCACATCGGCAAGATCATCGTTGATCCGCACAACTCGGATATCGTTCTGGTGGCGGCGGTGGGCCACGCCTACGCTCCCAACGCGGAGCGCGGCGTGTTCCGCTCCACCGACGGCGGCAGGACCTGGAAGAAGGTGCTGTACTTCAACGACCACACCGGCGCCATTGATCTCAGCTTCGACAAGGACAATCCGCGCATCGTTTACGCCGCCCTCTGGCAGGTGCAGCGCACGCCCTGGCATCTGGAAAGCGGCGGACCCGGCAGCGGTCTCTACAAGTCCAGCGACGAGGGCAGGACCTGGACGCGCCTCACCGGCCACGGCCTGCCGGCCGGAGTCTGGGGGCGGATCGGCGTGTCCGCGGCCCGCGGCGGCCGCGTTTACTGCATCATCGACGCCAAGGCGGGCGGACTCTACCGCTCCGACGACGACGGCGCGAATTGGAAACAGGTGAGCAGCGACCCGCGGCTACTGGAGCGGCCGTGGTATTTCATGCGCGTGCACGCCGACCCGGTTTCTCCCAATGTCGTGTACGCGGAGAACACGGGCTTCTACAAATCCATTGATGGCGGCGTGACCTTCCACATGGTGCGCGCGCCGCACGGCGACAACCACGGACTGTGGATCGATCCCGCCGACCCGCGGCGCATGATCATCGGCAATGACGGCGGCGCCAGCGTGAGCGTGAACGGCGGAGAAACCTGGTCCACCCAGCACAACCAGCCCACCGGCCAGTTCTATCACGTGGCCACCGACAACCGCTTCCCCTATTACGTGTACGGCGCGCAACAGGACAACGAGAGCGTGGCCGTGGCGAGCCGCAGCGATTACGGCACCATCGGCGAGCACGACTGGTACGTGGTGGGTGAGAACGAATCCGGCTACGTGGTACCGGACCCCACGGACCCGGACATCGTGTACTCCGGTTCCTACATGGGCATCCTCACGCGCGCCAATCTGCACACCGGCCAGTTCCAGGACATCTCCCCCTGGCCCTACGATCCCGACGGGCAACCGGCCGCGAAGCAGGCCTACCGCTTCACCTGGACCATGCCCATCGTGTTCTCGCCGCAGAATCCGAAGGTGATGTACTTCGCCTCCCAGTATCTGCTGCGTACCGACGACGGAGGCATGAACTGGAGGCGCATCAGCCCGGACCTCACCCGCAACGACAAGAGCAAGCAGGGCACCTCCGGCGGGCCGGTGAGCCAGGACAACTCCACCGCCGAGTACTATGACGTAATCTACAGCATCGCGCCGTCGCCGCTCGCGAGCGGCGAGATCTGGGTGGGCACCGACGATGGGCTCATCCAGCTCACCCGCAACGGCGGCAAGACTTGGCAGAACGTGACGCCCAAGGGTCTGCCCGCCTGGGCGCGGGTGAGCATGGTCGAAGCCTCGCACTTCGATTCCGCCACGGCCTATGTGGCGGTGGATGCGCACAAGCTGGGTAACGACCAGCCGTACATCTTCCAGACCCACGACTACGGGCGCACCTGGACGCGCACCGATGAGGGCATCAAGGCGCCGGCCTTCGTGCGGGTGGTGCGCCAGGATCCGAAGCAGAAGAACCTCTTGTACGCCGCCACCGAACTCGGCGTGTACGTGTCGTTCAACGGCGGCGGACACTGGCAGCCGCTGCAGCTCAATCTGCCGGTCACCTCGGTGCGCGATCTCGTCATCAAGGACGGCGACTTGGTGGCCGCCACCCACGGACGCGGCTTCTGGATCCTGGACGACATCTATCCGCTGCGCGACATCGCCGCGGGCGTCAATCCCGATTCGGATCATCTGTACACGGCGCGCACTGCGGTGCGGCTACATTCCCAGAAGGGTGGCAGCCTGCCGTACCGTTCCGTGGGAGAGAACCCGCCCAACGGCGCGATCCTTTATTACTCGCTCGCCGGCAAAACCCGGGGGCCTGTCACGCTCACGATCCGCGACACTGCCGGCGCGGAGCTCAGGACCTTTTCCAGTGTGCCCACGCCGCCCGAGAACCCGCATCCGCTGGAATTCCCCGGCGAGGAACATCCCAAGCCCTTTGCCCTCAAGACCACGCCCGGCCTGCACCGGCTGGTGTGGAACCTGAGGCTCAAGGGGCCGCCGCCAATCCCGGGCGCGTACTACGACATGGGCGGACCGGTGGCGCCCATGGTGCTGCCGGGCCAATACTCCCTGACCCTCACGGTGGACGGCCGGCACTACACCCAGCCGCTCGCGGTGGTCACCGATCCGCGGGTGCATGTCACCCCGGCGGCGCTCCAGCAGCAGTACGGCCTGATGCTGAAACTCAACCGGGCGCTCGCCGACGATCACGCGGCGGCCAACGCCATCATCGGCGTGCGCGCACAGCTCGAGGGGATTGCGCAGCGGCTCGCGGAACAACCGGCGGACCGGTCGCTGGTGCACCAGGCTCAGGCACTGGACGCGAAACTCCAGCCGCTGCTGGAGACCTTCTACCAGTATCGGGCGCATGCGGAAGAAGCCATGCTCAATTACCCGAGCGAACTCAACAGCCAGATCGCCTACCTGGAACTGGGGGTGGACAGCGCCGACAGCGCGCCCACGGCCCAGCAGCAGGGCATGTACACCATGCTGCGGGGGCAACTCGACCGGACCCTGGCGCAATGGCATGCGCTGCGCGACCAGGACATCGCGCGCTTCAACGCCGCGATGCGGCAGGCCGGCTTCGGATCGGTGATCATGAACAGCGCGTCAACGAATTGACGCGCGCGGGTAACGGCAGCCGATGGCGCAGCTCTTGAGTCCGCTGACGGTGCGGGAGGTCCGCTTCCACAACCGCGTATTCGTCTCGTCCATGTGCCAGTACTCGAGCGAGGACGGGCTGCCCACCGACCGGCACGCCGAGGTATTTCGCCGCATCACCGGATTCATCAGCGGGAGTCCATCATGAAAAAAACCATCCTCGTCTTCTTCCTCACCGTGGCGGCCGCCGGGGCACTGTCATGTGCCGCTGCCCAGCCGAGCCCTGCGGAGCTCGCCCGCTGGCAACGGGAGGCGCGGCACGTCACCCTCTACCGGGACAACTGGGGCATCGCCCACGTGTACGGCAAGACCGACGCCGACGCGGTGTTCGGCATGGAGTACGCCCAGGCGGAGGACGATTTCCACCGGCTGGAGACCAATTACATGGACGCGCTGGGCTGGCGCTCGGAAGCGGAAGGCAAATCCGGAATCTACCGTGACCTGCGCCGCAAGCTTTTCATTGATCCCAAGGTGCTCAAGGCCAAGTACGCCGAGAGCCCCGCCTGGCTCAAGAAGCTCATGGATGCCTTCGCCGACGGCCTCAATTACTACCTATATACACATCCCAAGGTGAAGCCCGAAGTCATCACCCATTTCGAGCCGTGGATGGCGCTGGGTTTCACCGAAGGCAGCATCGGCGGCGACATCGAACAGGGGGTGAACATTCCGCGGCTCGCCAACTTCTACGGCGGCGTGCCGCTCACCCACCGGCAAACCGCCGACGCCGAGATTCCGCCGCCGGAACCCACGGGCTCCAACGGCATCGCCATCTCGCCGTCCATCGCCCTGGATCACCACGCGCTCCTGTGGATCAACCCGCACACCTCGTTCTATTTCCGCTCCGAACTGCAGATGGCCAGCGACCAGGGGCTGGACGCCTACGGCGCCGTCACCTGGGGCCAGTTCTTCGTCTACCAGGGATTCAATGCTACCGCCGGCTGGATGCACACTTCCAGCGGGGTGCGCAACATCTCCTGGTTCCTGGAGACCGTGAGCAAAAAGAACGGCCGCTACTATTACCGCTACGGCAACCGGGAATTCCCCATGCGGACGCGTCGCATCGTGGTGCGCTACAAGACGCCGGCAGGCATGGCGGAGAAAACCTTCACCGCCTATTACACCCAGCACGGACCCATCATCGCCAGGATCGGCGACAAGTGGGAAAGCGTAAACCTGATGCAGCGGCCCCTGCGCTCGCTGATCCAGGACTTCACCCGCACCAAGGCCAGGGACTACGCGCAGTTCAAGAAGACCATGCAGCTGCACACCAACTCCTCCAACAACACCATCTTCGCGGACGCCGAAGGCAACATCGCCTACTGGCACTCCGACTGGATCCCGCGGCGCAGCGACGCCTTCGACTGGAACAAGCCGGTGGACGGCAGCAACCCGGCCACCGCTTTCCACGGTCTGCTGACGCTGGCCGAAACCCCGCACCTGCTCAATCCGCCCAACGGCTGGCTCTACAACTCCAACAACTGGCCCTGGTCAGCGGCGGGACCCTACAGCCCGAAGCGCCAGGATTTCCCCAAATATGTGGAGCGGGGCACGGAAGAGACCCCGCGGGGCTACCACGCCCTGAGGGTACTCACGGGTCACAAGAACTGGACTATGGCCTCGCTCACCGCCGCGGCCTTCGACAGTTACCTGCCGGCGTTCGCCACCATGATTCCGGTGCTGCTCAAGGCCTATGACACCACACCCGCATCCGCTCCGCTCAAGGCCGGGCTGGCCAAGCAAATCACGGTGCTGCGCGCCTGGAATTACAGATCGG
>JAJYKC010000112.1 GCA_021788955.1 Acidobacteriota bacterium | reverse complement strand
TAGTGGCGGTAAAATCGCCTGGACTAAGTTGAGAAGGATCGAAGTAAGCGAAGGTATTGGTGGCGCCGATGCCCAAGTCCGGCGAGACGCTGAGCCAGTTCTGGGGCGAGTTCGCGGGGTATTGGACGGAAGCTGTCCATTCGAGCAGGCCGCCGCCGGAGTTCCCGATGTGGACGTAGTGAGACTGAAGTTTTCCTCCGGCTACGGCGTTAAAGGAGAGCGAGGCGGGCAGGACGGAAGGTTTGGGATAGTAAGAGGCGCCGCAGTCGCCGATGATGGAGCAGTCGGGCGCCGGATTGGTGGCGACGAAGCGCGGGATGGGTGCGGTGGGGCTGGCTTGCGGCGTGGAGGAGACGGGGGCGATGGTGACGTTTTCCGTGGTTTGAACGACGCCGTTGACCGAGAATGCGGGAAGGCCGAGGAAAGTGGGAAACTGGGCGGACTCCTGGAGGACGGGACTTGCGCTAACGACTTCGTAAGTGATGCTGCCGGTGCCGGAAGTAAGTATCACTTCGGTGATGCCGTCGAGGTTGACGGGGTTGGAGCCGATGGGGCCGGGCTGGTAGACGGGTTTGCCGCCGGCGCCGGTGGAGTCAGCGCCCTGGACGACGGAGAGGAGCAGAGAACCGCCAGTGGTTGGGGCGTATGTTCCGCCATTGGCGGGGACGCCGAGGTCGCCGCCGGCGGTGGGAGTAAGTGCGTCCGAGCCGGCGACGACGGTGGGGACGAACAGGCGCGCGCCGGCCGGGAAGCCGTAGTAAGAAATGAGAATGCGCTCGCCGGAGTCGGCGTGGAAGTTAGCTTGATTCGAGAGCGGTTCGAGAGCGCTGGCGAAGCCTTCGGTGAGGCGGGTAGAGGCGAAGATGGTTTTGGCGGCGAGGAAGGCGGCGAAAGAAGTTGTGTCGTTGGGAACAGGCGAGCCGAGTTGGGAGCAGATGAGGCGATTCGAGAAGCCGTCGAACAGGCTGGGCGAAGTTTGGGCGACGGTGAGCGTGCTTTGGTTTAAGGGGAGAATGTTCGCGCTGTTGACGGCGAGCGAAGCGGTGATGAGTCCGGAAGCTGGCGCCTGGGTGGCATTGGCGCGGATGTTTTCCAGGCGGAGCGTGAGCGTGCCGGTGGGCGAAAGCGGGACGCTGACGCCGTTGAAGGAGACGGCGGGACCGTTGAGGTAGCCCGTGACGGGGGCGAGTTGGAGGCCGGCGCCGTTGTCGTAGTAGAGCTGCGCGTCGACGGCGTTGTTGGCGGAGACGCGGTTGGTGATGGCGACGTTTAAGAAGATGGTGAGGTTGCCGGTGACGGTGGTGTTGGGCGCGCCGCCAGAGCAGAGGAAGACGATATCGCCGATGCGTTCGGTGACGCCTTCGGCGCGGACGGTGAGGGGGACGGCGGAGGTGAGGCACGATAGCAGCGGGCCCTGGGCGCGGGCGGCGGCACAGAGCAGGACGAACGAAAGGGTGAGGAAAGAAAAACGGCGCGACATCAGGGAACCCCTTTGCGGCGAGTGTACCAAGTTGGGAGGGATGCGGGGTGGGGAGTATCCTGCGAGGAAGGAGGGTGGCGTCGAAAAACGGGCGATCCGGGAAACGGTCGACCTTTCCGGGTATCCGGAACTGGTGGTGATTTACCTGGGGATGCGGGTGAACGTCGTGACGGGACTCAAGACGTTGCTAGGGATGGGACCGAAGATTGCGGCGGCGGTGGAGGCGAAGCCGGACGGGTTGCTGCTGCATGAGAGCGTTCTGTATTCGCTGCGTCATGTGGGGATGCGGCAATACTGGCGGGACTTCGACGCGCTGGAAGCGTGGGCGCGGTCCGAGCCGCATTTGACGTGGTGGCGATCGTTCTTGAAGGACAACGGGGGCACGGGGTTCTGGCACGAGACTTACTTCCGGCGCGGCGGGATTGAAGCGGTGTATGTGGACATGAGCACGCCGACGGGGTGGGGCGGTTCGCTCCGAGGCAGGCCGCGCGCGGGGCGATGTTTTCGGCGCGCCAGCGGGGCGGGTTGGCGGGGGAGACGAAAGGGGCGGAGGGGGTTACGGAGGCGGAGATCTATGGGCAAGGGTGAGGGAAGTCCCGCTTGAGACGTGCGGCGAGGCGGCGGGCTTCGTCCCAAGGGAGGAGCGAAATGGCTCCGGAGTCAATTTCAGCGAGGCGGCGGAGAACTTCCGCTCGCCAGGCTTCTTCGGCGGCCAAGTCAGTTGTGGGGTCGGGGCTTTCGATGAGCGAGTCGACCAGGACCGCGCGAGCTTTTCAGCTCCTTACTGTGGCATGGATCCCGGCGAGAGGTTCACGCGCAGGGGCAGGTGGATCGGAGCGTGGCCGGGGGTGGTCAGGTTGATGGTGATGGTTTGCCAGACGGCCTCGGGCGTCGTGGGCGGGGCGGTGAGGAAGAGTTCGGCGGGCGTGTCTTCGGCTGGGGCGGCGGGGTAGATGCCGGGGCCGCGGTGGGTTTGCCAGTTGGCCGGGGTCGCGAGAGTTAGCGTCACCGGGAGGTTGTCGCCCGTGTTGTTGTGAATGAGGACGGGGATGTGGAGGGGTTGGCCGGCGCTGACGTTGACCTCGGGCGTGGCGAGGAGGGACGTGGGGTCGCCGAGGCCGTGGGCGGCCCAGAAAAGCTTGTAGAAGGCCCAGGGTCCGCCGAGTTCGGCAGTCAGGCCGTGGGAAGGTTGCGCGTGGTAACCGGGCGAGGGGGCGAAGGGGATGGGGCCGGGCACGACGCCCTGGAACACGCCGTCCGTTACTCCGGAGGGCACGTGGGACTTTGCGAAGATGAGGCGGCTGGGGTCAGCGAAGATGCTGTAGTTGTGATCGCGCAGCGCCTTGGCGGCGATCTGGCCGCTGTCGCCCTGGGTGAGGTGCTTACTCATCTCGATGGTGGCGAGCTCGGCGTAGGACTTGTGCTGGGAGGGTGAGTTATCGAGGCTGGAGTAAGTGGGGCCTTTGCCTTCCATGAAGTCGTGATGGTTGGCGTCGGAGAAGTAATAGAGTTTTTCGGGCTGCCAGGGGTGGAGGCCTTCGGTGAGGTTGCCGATGTCGTCGCGGTCGCGGGGCGGGGCGACTTGTTCGGGGAAGACGGTGGGGTCGCCGGCGAGGTCGAAGGCTTCGGTGGCGATGACGGAGGCGGCCTGGTGGTCGCCGTGGTTTTCGCCCGCCGCGTAGAGCGGAAGCCAGGTCAGGATGACGGAGGGCCGGGTGAGGCGGACGAGGCGGACGGCCTGCCAGAGGGCGTTGCCGTGGTTCCAGGTTTCCAGCGAATTGAGGACGTCCTGGCTGGGGGTGTCGGGGCCGCCGAGGAACCAGACGTCGAAGATGCCGAGCGTGGCGAGGGCGCGGCGGGCTTCGATTTCGCGGACCGTGCCGAGGGCGGCGGCCTGCTCCATGCCGACCGAGTTGCCGCCGCTGTTGCCGCGGGTGCCGAAGATGACGGCGACGCGCTTGTGCTCGTCGAAGACGGCGCGGGCGAGATACGTGCCGATCTCGGTTTCATCGTCCGGGTGGGCGACGATGACGAGGATGTCGGCTTTGTAGCGTGCGTCGGGCGGCGGCGTGGCGGGCTCGGTGGGGATCGAGCCGGCGGCGGCGAAAGACAGCGCGGCGCAGAGCGGGAGAAGCAGGCGAGAGATGGTCATGGTCAGAAAGAGAAGTGTAAACCGAATTGCATCTCGCGCATCGGGGTCTGGGTCGCGGTGATCTGGCCGGCGCCGGAGACGTCGATGGTGTTGGCCGGATTGGCGAGGTTGGTGTAGTTGAAGGTGTTGAAAGTCTCCCAGCGCAGTTCGAGGACTTTCGTCTCGGTGAGGAAGAATTCCTTGGACAGCGACCAGTTAGCTTCAAACATGCCCGGGCCGCGGAGGGAGTCGCGGCTGGCGGTGCCGTCGCGGTAGGGCTGTTGGGGCTCGGTGAACGCGGCGGGGTTAAACCAGAGGTTGGCGTTGGGGTTGCTGACGTTGGGGTTGCCGATGATATCGGCGCGGACGCTGTTGAAGTCGGCGTTGAGCAGCGGGGCATTGGCGACGAAGGGGCTGAAGGGCGCGCCGCTGAGGATGGTGGTGACGCCGGAGAAGCGCCAGCCGCCGGCGATCGCGTCGAGGACGCGGTTGTTGTGGAAATCGAAGTGTTGGCCTTTGCCGAAGGGGAGATCCCAGTTATGCGTCATGGTGACGGCCTGGGTGTGGTCCCAGCTCATGGGGCCGTAGCTGGCGGCGATGTTGTAGTTATTGTCCCAGCCGCCGCCGCCTTCGGAGTTGCCCAGGGCTTTCGAGTAACTGTAAGTGAGTAAGAAATCGAGGCCGTGGGAGAGGCGTTTCTGTAACTTAACCTGCATGGCGTTGTAATTGGAAGTGTCGCAGTTACAAACGGCATAGAGAGGCTGTTCGAGGCCATACAGGTTGTAGTAAGGCCGGCGGGAGTCGTAACTGCCTGGGCCGGGGATGGCCTGGTTCATGTTGGGGTTTTCGTACAAATGGCGGCCGACGTTGCCGACGTAGGCGACCTCGAGGGCGAGGGTGGAGCTGAACTGGTGCTGGATGGTGGCGTTCCAGAATTCGACTTCGGGGATGCGGTAGGAATTGAGCGGGTTGACGAAGTAGTAGACGCTGAGGCCGTCGGGGAGCGGATAGCGGCCGCTGGGCGGAATTACGGGCGAGGGGATAGGCGGCGGTCCGTTCAGGAGGTTGAAGGCTGGTGTGTACGGGCTGTTCTGGTTGACGGATTGGGGCAGGAGGATGGGGGGATCGTAGTCGAAACCCTGGCCGAAGACGGAGCCGAGGCCCGCGGGGTTATAGCTGACGCCGTAACCCGCGCGGAGGACGGTATTCGGGGTTGCCTGGTAGGCGATGCCGAGGCGGGGGGCGAAGTCGAGGTTGTAGGGGACGATGCCGACGTTCAAGGGCACGGTGCCGATGCCGGCGGCGAGAACGTCGCCGGTGGCGGGATCGAAGCTGCCGGCGCCACCGGGCTGGGCGGCGGTTTGGGGTAAGTAATCTTCCCAGCGGAGGCCGTAGTCGAGAGTAAGTTTGGGAGTGATGCGCCAGGTGTCCTGGATGAAGAAGAAGAGGCGGGTTTCGCGGATGCCGGGATAGAGTCCGGGCGGGGTGAAGTAACGGGCGAAGTTAGAGGGTTGGCCGAGGAGGAAGGAGCCGAGGGCGGCGCCGGTGCTGGCGTTGCCGTTGGCGAGGGCGTCGAGTTCGGGGCTGCCGGTGGAGCTGTCGTTGAAGGTGATTTCGCCGGAGCGATGGCTGTCGCTGGGGAGGCGCTGGTTCTGGAGGCGGCGAAGGTCGGCGCCCCATTTGATGGTGTGGTTGCCGGTCTGTTTGGTCCAGATGTTGACCCACTGGAACTGGTTTTCGGTTTCCTTCAGCGGGCAGTTGCACTGGTTGACGCCGAGTGCGTAACCGAAGTCGAAGCCGCCGTTGCCGTTGACGTAGAAGGCGGGCATGCCGCTGGTGGCTACGGTGCCGGTGTTGAGGCCAGGGAGGCCGGCGTCGGTGGCCGGAGTGGTGCCGACTCCGTTGGGTTGAGTGCGGACGCGGTAGCGGTAGAAGCCCATGCGGAATTCGGCGATGAGGGTGGGGCTGAAGGCGTGGTCGATGCCGGCGGCGGCGCTTTGATTGCGGTCGAGCGCGGAGCCGGCGAAGCCGAAGGCGGAGGGCCCGCCGGCTTCAAGGCCGAAGGCGCCGGGGGAGAAGCGGTTGAAGTCGGCGATGGTGTAGCGGCCGAAGGCGTGGGTGCTGGAAGAGATCGTATAGTCGACGCGGCCGTCGTATTGGTCGACGTTGAAGACTTGCGACTGGCCGGAGATGTAATTGTTGTAAATACCGTTGCCGTAGTTAGGCATCGGAAGGTATTTGAGGATGTTCGCCATGGGAGCGGCGACGGGGATGACGTTCACTTGCCCGTTGGTGGAGTAAACCTGGCGGCCGTTGCCGGTGTTGGGGTCGCCGGTGTTGGGGTTGAATACCATGCCGGCCTGGGCGGGAACCTGCGTGTTTTGGGTGGTGGTGACCATGGCGGGATTCGCGCAGCGGGAGCCGGAGACGGAGCCGTCGGCGCAGATGTAGTTGCCGAGGAGACCGCTGAGGTCGCCGGAGCGTTCGGCGGCGGTGGGGACGGTGGTGATGAGGGAGCCGCCGTCGATGCGGCGCGTGCCCTGATAGTCGAAGAACGCGAAGAGTTTGTCTTTGACGATTGGGCCGCCGATGGAGCCGCCGAACTGATTCCAACGCAGCGGCTGGTTGAGGCCGGTGAAATGGTCGCTGGCGTTGGCGATGTTATTGCGCAGGTATTCGAAGAGCGTGCCGTGGATCTGGTTGGTGCCGCTCTTGGTGGTGCCTTGCAGCAGCGCGCCGGAGACGGAGCCGAACTCGGCGTCGTAGTTACTGGTGGTGATTTTGAAGTCCTGGAGCGAGTCGAGGTTCGGATTGATTACGGCGATGCCGAGGATCGAGGATTCGTTTTCGGTGCCGTCGAGGAAGAAGCCGTTGGCGGTGAAAAACTGGCCGTTGACGTTGATCTGGAATCCAGCTTGCGGATTTTCGCTGGCGGCGTGCTGCCAGGAGTTGAGCTGGGCGCCGGGGACGACAAGGAGGAGGGAAGTGAGGTTGCGGTCGAGGATGGGAAGTTCTTCGACTTCGTGGGAAGTGAAGGTGGTGCTGATATCGGAACGGTCGGTTTTGAGCAGCGGGGATTCGCTGGTGACGGTGACTGTGGTTTGCGCTGCGCCGACTTTGAGGGAGGCGTCCACGCGGGTGTCGGCGTCAACCTGGACTTCGGCGTCGGCCTCGAAGGGCGTGAAGCCGGCGGCCTCGACGCGGACGCGGTAGTGGCCGGCGAGGAGGTGGGTTTGGCTGAAGTTGCCGGATTCGTTGGTGGATGTGTTGAAGACGGTACCGCGGTCGCGGTCCGTTATGGTGACTTTAGAGTTCGTGATGGCGGCGCCGGCTTGGTCCGTGATGGTGCCGATGATGCTGCCGGAGACGGCCTGGGCGCGCAGGAGCGCGTGGGAAGCGAAAGAAATTGCGACAGCGATAACGAGAACGCGAAGTGAAATGCGCATTACAAACCCCCTCAAAAGGCTGAAAATGAGCCGGGACGGTCCGGCGGTCCGGCGACCGGGCCGTGAGTTATGTGGGGATTATATACGAAACGGATCGGGAGAGTTGGGAAATCCGCTAGGATTCTGTAACAGGGAGGAATGTGCTTGATGATGCGGTGGGCCTGGATGGCGGCGTGGGTGTTGGCGGGGGCGGCGATGGCGGCGCCGCTCGAGTTTGAGATCAGGTATCCGAAGGATTTGGCGGCGGTACCGCTCGATGG
>JAJYKC010000111.1 GCA_021788955.1 Acidobacteriota bacterium | reverse complement strand
GGCGGTGGGGGGGGGGTTTTAGGGGGGGCTGGCGGGTGGGGCTGGGGGGGGTGGTGCGGGGGGGGGGGGGGGGGGTGAGGCGGGCAGACGGCGCGCCGGGTGGAGTCGCGGGCTATCACGGCGGGCTCGATCAGGAGGCGTTTGGGCCGCGGTGGGCGCTTTGCGCCGATGATGGCGAGGAGGAGTTTGCCCGCGCGCTCCCCGGTGGTGGCGCTTTGCTGGTCGATGCTGGATAGGGGCACGCGTAGGGACTTGTTAAAGTGTAAGTTCCCGCAACCGATGACGGCGATGTCCCGCGGGATGCGGAGACCCGCGGCAAGGATGGCATCGATGGCTCCGATGGCGATGGGATCGTTATAACAAAACACGCCATCGGGGATGGGATCCAGGCGGAGTAATTGATTCATGGCCTGGAAGCCGCTGCTCCAAGTGTCGCTATCGGCGGAGCGCCCGGTGACGATGTAGCCATGCAGAGCGGGCAGGCGATGCCGTACCAGGGCCTGGTTGTAACCCTTGAGGCGGCCGATGGCTGTGCTGGTTGTGGCGCCGCGGATGTGGGCAATGCGGCGGCAGCCGACGGAAATGAGGTGGGCGGTGGCGATGCGTCCGACTTTGACGTCGTCGACGCCGACGAAGTTGGCGGGGAGGCCGGGGAAACTGCGATCGAGGAGGATGTAGGGAACGTTTTGGTCGACGATCTGGCTGAAGCCGTTGGCAGCGCATTGGGTTGATGCGATGACAAGCGCGTCGAGGCGGCGGCTCACGAGCCGCGCGATCTCCTGGCGTTCAAGTTCGGGATCCTCTTGGGAGGAGGAGATCAGGAGGCTGTAGTTCTTCTTCCGGAGGACTCGGGAGATGCCCGTGGCTACCTCGGCGAAGAAGGGATGGACCAAGTCCGGTACGATCAGGCCGGCGGTGTAGCTCTTGCCCGTGACGAGCGCGCGGGCGGCCGGGTTCGGATGATAGTTTAATTCCTTGACGCGCTTGAGGACGCGCTTGCGGGTTTCTTCGCCGATATCTTCGTGATTGCGAAGTACTTTCGACACGGTGACCACGGACACGCCGAGTTCCCGCGCGATGTCTTTCATTGTTACAGGCATCTAATTATTACTAGTATTACGCATATATGGGCGATCTCCGCCAATGCCTCTACGTCCGCGGGGGTAAGGCACACAATGTGACTATACGAGCGGAGGCGGGTCTTGGCAAGTGCTTCGATCGGGATCATGCCCGGAACCGAGTGAAGGGTCGCGCGAGAAAGTTTTTCTCTTGACAGGCGGGCGGGGCACTAGTAGAATCACGCTATAGTTAACGCTTAAGTAACCGTTGTCCGCGCGGCGCGGATGGCACGAGCCGAGCCGCTGGGGAGGGGTGTTTGTCTCGCGCCGATTGCCGGCTTGGGCCGGCATGGCAAGAGGTGCTCCAAAGGAGAGTTTATGGCACCGTCGGGCGAATCAAACTTTTTCGGGATGCGCCGTTTTGTATCCATCGCGGTTCTGATGGGAATACTGGTTCTGATGCGGACCACGGTCTTTGCGCAGGAGGCGGCGGCCAGCGTGAACGGGGTTGCATCGGACCCGACCGGCGCCGCGATTCCCGGGGCGACGATTGAACTTAGAAACGTCAACACGGGAGTGGTAAGAACGACGACGACGAACACGGATGGGAACTATCTGTTTCTGAACGTGACGCCCGGGGCGTACACGATGAGGGCGTCGGCTCACGGGTTTTCGCCGGTGACGCAATCCGAGGTGACGCTGCAGGTGAACCAGACAGCGACATTCGATTTCCACATGAAGGTGGGGCAAGAGCAGCAAAGCGTAACCGTATCGGCGACGGCGGCGGGGGTGGAGGCATCGACCTCGGAACTGGGCGTGGTTGTAGGGACCCAGCAGGTCAATAACCTTCCCTTGAACGGGAGGAACTTCACGGAGTTGCTGACGATTACGCCTGGTGTGACGAACATCAACCGGGATCAGAGCGGGACGGGGGCGGGCTCCGGTGGAGGCGGATTCGTCGGGTCGGCGATTGGGGTTGCGTCGTTTCCTTCGATTGACGGCGCCCGGGTGCGTAGCAACACGTTTCTCCTGGATGGCGTGAACGACCTGAATACGTTTTTGACGACGTACAACTTTGCTCCGATCGTGGACGACATTCAGGAGTTCAAAGCCCAAAATCATAGCGACCAGGCGGAATACGGCGGGGTGATGGGCGGCATCATCACGGTGGCGAGCAAATCGGGAACGAACGACTACCATGGCACGCTGTGGGAGTTTCTGCGCAATTCGGCAATGGATGCGCGCGGTTTTTTCAATGCGGCGCTGCCGCCGCTGCGGCAGAACCAGTTTGGGGCGGCGATCGGCGGCCCTCTGTCAATTCCGAAAGTCTACAACGGCAAGAATCGCACGTTCTTCTACGGTGCTTACGAAGGTTTCCGCGAGAATGTCTCGACCGAGGGCGGGACGCTGGGTCCGACGGCGGCGATGCGGGCGGGCGACTTCAGCGGCGTTGGAGCGACGATTTACAACCCGTACAGCACGAGCTACGATGCGGCCACGAATACTTACTCGCGGGCTCCTTTTGCGGGGAACATCATTCCGGGCAGCCTGATAAGCCCCGTCTCGTCGCTGTATCAAAGTCTGGTTCCGCAGGCGGGGACGCTGTTGAATGGGAACAATATTTATCTTCCGGAGCGGAGCGTTACGACGAACGACACGGGGCAGATCCGGGCGGACCAGTATTTCGGGAACTCGGACGAGGTGATGTTCCGCTATAGCCAATATGAGGAGTCGCTGCTGGTTCCCAACGGTGTGATTGGGGCCAACAACGACGACATTTATGGGCATAATTTCACGATTCACGAGACGCACACGTTTGGGCCGACCTCGGTGCTGGAGGTGTATTTCGGGCGCAACTATGGGTTTGATAACGAAGTCGCGTCGGTGCCGGGCATGAACGCTTCGTTTCTGGGCCAGTTGAACGGCCTTGGTATGAACTCCACCTTCGAGACTCTGAACGGGAAGGCATATGCGCCGATGATCAATTCGATCAGCGGTTATCTGTCCTGGCCCAACTCGGCGCTGCAGGGGACGACCCTGGCCGATGTATGGCAGTACGGCGGGAACTACACGAAGATCATTGGCAAGCACACGCTGAAGGTGGGCGGTGACGTCGAGACCAATAATTTCCATTCGCCGATCGGTTATGACACCATTTCTTTCGCTACGGCGCAAACGGCGGGCTTGGGGGCGCTGCAGGGCGTTGGAGGCAACTCGTGGGCTTCTTTCCTGCTCGGGGTTCCGAATGGGGCGTCGCTGCGCAACGTCAATGAAGTGGCGAACGGCGGATGGATGGATGGCGCGTATATTCAGGACCAGTGGAAGGTGACCAACCGGCTGACCGTGAACATGGGACTACGGTACGACCTGCGGCTATGGCCGATTTACGGGGCGGGGAAGGACCTGTACACCGGCGATGCGAATGCAGTGACCGGCACTTATTATCTGACGGCCATGCCGCCGAATTGTTCGGCGTCGGTTGGAGCGCCTTGCATGCCGAATGGCATCTATGCCGGAAAGCCCGCGGCGGGAGACACGGTATCGCAGTATCCGGACCCGTATAGCGGCCTTCCGCCGCATGTGCAGGTGGCTGGATCCAACCACGCGATTCTGAACAACGATTTCGGCGACTGGTCCGGACGGCTCGGCTTGGCGTACCGGGTCACCGACAAGATGGTTGCGCGAGCGGGCTACGGCCGTTTCTACGATATGTGGGGCGGCACGGTACAACTGGCGCAGAATTTCGGCGGAAACTGGCCGGCGGTGGCAACGATCAACAATCCGAGCCTGAACCAGAACACGGTCACGGCGCCGATGACGAATCCCTTGAGCCTGGGCGGCGGCGGCGGGCTGGTGTATCCCGTTTCCACATTCTCCGAGGTGAGCCAGTGGATGGTGGACCCCAACTTCAAGACGCCGTATATGGACCAGTGGAACTTTGGCGTGCAGGACGAAGTGGCGAACAACACAGTATTGGACGTGAACTATGTTGGTTCGGTGGGCCGGCACCTGGATTGGGGCCCGGTGCAGAATGTCGCGATGCCGGGGCCGGGGCCGGTGGCGGCGCGGCAGCCGTTCCCGTACATGCTGCCGCAGTGGTTTGACCAGAGCGTGGGCAACAGCCGGTATAACGCACTGCAAATTTCGCTGAATAAGCAGGCGAGTTCGGATCTTTCGTTCCAGGTTTCCTACACGCTTTCGCGGTCGATCGACGATGGCTGCGGGATTGGGGCACTTTGCAACATCGAGAACGTGTATAACCGCACCGCGGACGTTCAGCTATCGGATACGAACCAAATGAGCAATTTCGAGGCTGCGTTCACGGCGAACTCGCCGTTTGGGACGCACATTGGCAGCGGCAACCGGTATGTCAGAATGTTCGCCGGCGGTTGGGCGCTGAACGGGATTATCAGCCTGCACTCGGGGTTGCCGTACACGGTGTATTCGAGCACGGCGATCCTGAATAACGGGGGATACAACAACGAGTGGGCGAATCAGGTGGGCAACGCGGGGGCTGGAGCGGGCACGGTGCAGCAGTGGTACAACGTTTCCGCGTTTGCCAATCCGTCTCCGTACACGTATGGGAAGCAGGTGCCCAATTCTCTCACTTCGCAGTTTGGAGAAGATGTGGATCTTTCCCTGTTCCGCCAGTTCCCGATCACGGAGAAGAAGTACTTCGAGTTCCGGATCGAGGCCTATAACGTGTTCAATAACGTTGTCTTTGGCATTCCGAATCAAAACATCGATAATCCCAATCCGGGCGTCATTACCGGAGCGGCCCCGGCTACGCTGCCGCGGCAGTTGCAACTGGGTCTGAAGTTCTATTTCTGATCGCAGAACGCGGGCAGAAGTGGGTTGTGATGGGCCGGCGGGGAATCCGGCCCAGCGCGGGGCTATGCTAAAAGACGGCGTATGAAGCGCCGGCGACACAGGCTTGCAGCGGCGAGATGGGTGGTTCCATTGCTTGGTTCACCGGTGCTGCTCGCACTCTACGGTGCGAGCGGGGGTCCAGGAACCTCTCTTCCGACGTTTGAGGATGTGACGGCGAAATCGGGCGTGGCCTTTCGTCTTCTCTCTTCGCGGACGCCGGAAAAATACCTGATCGAAACGATGCCTGGCGGCGTGGCGATGCTGGACTATGACAAGGACGGGCGGGAGGATCTGTTCTTCGTCAACGGGGCCGCGTTGAAAAGAGCGATGCCGCCGGGCGCGGCGCCGGATAAATCGGACCCGAAGTATTGGAACCGGCTGTATCACAACAACGGGGACGGCACATTTACCGATGTGACGGAAAGGGCCGGCGTGCGAGGTTACTCCTACGGCATGGGTGTTGCCGTTGGCGACTACGATAACGACGGCTATCCGGACCTGTACGTGACGAACTTCGGACAGAATATCCTGTACCACAACAACGGGGACGGCACGTTTACGGACGTGACGGCGAAGGCGGGTGTGGGGGCGGGCGGATGGTCGTCGAGCGCGCTGTTTATCGACTACGACCGGGACGGGCGGCTGGATCTGTTTGTGGCGCGCTACCTGGACTGGGATTTTTCGAAGAATCTTCCCTGCGGGGCGCCGGAGAAGGGCGAACGGGCCTACTGCCATCCGGACGTGTTCCAGTCCGCCACGTATCTGCTTTATCACAATAACGGGGACGGGACGTTCAGCGATGTCAGCGTGAAGTCGGGAATCGCGAAGGCGCCGGGGCGGGGTCTTGGCTCGGCGTTGAACGATTACGACGGGGACGGGTGGCCGGACATTTTGGTGGCCAACGACGCGGTCGCCGAGCAGTTGTTTCACAACAATCACGACGGCACGTTTCGGGAAGTGGGGTTGGGGACGGGGCTGGCCTACGACGAGGACGGGCGGGCGTTTTCGGGCATGGGGGTGGCGTTTGAGGACTACGACAACGACGGGTGGCCGGACGTGTTCATCGACGATCTGGCGAACCAGAAATACGCGCTATTTCACAATGTGAAGGGGACGTTTCAGTACGTTTCGGGGCCTTCTGGGGTGGCGGGCATGACGATTGGGCACTCGGGCTGGGGCACGGGGCTGATCGATTATGACAACGACGGGTGGAAGGATCTATTTGTCGCGCAGTCGCATGTGATGGACAACGTCGAGTTTTTTCAGGGGAACGTGCGGTATCTGGAGCCGCTTCTGTTACTCCGCAACGTGGGTGGGAGCTTTGTCGACGTTTCAGCGGAAAGCGGAGCGGCGTTTGGGACGGTACAGGCGGCGCGCGGAGCGGCGTTCGGCGACCTTTATAACGACGGCCAGATGGATATTGTGGTGAGCTGTCTGGACGGGGAGGCGAAGGTGCTTCGTAACCGGGGCGTGGGCAACCATTGGCTGAGCGTGGATACGGTTGGAGGGGTGAGTAACCGGGACGGGATCGGGGCGCGGGTGGAGGTGGACGGGGAGGACGGGATGCGGCAATATGCGACGGTGACGACGGGCGGGAGTTACTGTTCGGCGCCGGATAAGCGGGTGCATTTCGGGCTGGGCCGGGAGCGGGGCGCGCGGTCGGTGAAGATTTTCTGGCCGAGCGGCATAACGCAGACGATCGACAATCCGCCCATCGATCGGATTCTGACGGTGCGGGAGCCAGCGGGCAGTGGCGGGGAGAGCCGCGATGCGAAGCCTGGCCGCTAGCTTTTTGGGCGTGCTGTGTCTTTTGGCGGCGGGCGCAACGGGGCCCAGCGCGCCGGCGATCCGGTTTGAGGACATTGCGGAAGCGGGCGGCGTGAAGTTTCGAACGGAGAACTGTCCGACGGCGGAGAAGCATCAGCCGGAGACGATGCCGGCGGGGGTTGCGGTGTTCGACTACGATGGCGACGGGCTGCTGGACATTTACCTGGTGAACGGAGCGGAGATGCCGTCGCTCAAGAAGACGGGCGCGAAGTATTTCAACCGTCTGTATCACAACAACGGCAACGGAACGTTCACCGACGTTACGGAGAGCGCGGGGGTTGCGGGGTCGGGCTACGGGATGGGCGCGGCGGTGGGCGATTACGACAACGACGGCCGGCCCGATTTGTTTGTCGCCAACGTCAACGGGAATCAGCTATTCCACAACAACGGGGACGGAACGTTTACGGATGTTACGGCCAAGGCTAAAGTGAGCGGGGCTTTATTCGGCGGGAGGAAGATGTGGTCGGTGTCGGCGGGATGGTTCGATTACAACAACGACGGTCTGCTTGATCTGTTTGTTTCGAATTACTGTAAGTGGGATCCGGCGAACGAGCCGGTGTGCACGG
>JAJYKC010000110.1 GCA_021788955.1 Acidobacteriota bacterium | reverse complement strand
CGCAACCGTCGCCCGTAGCGCCAGCGCCGCGCGATAACTTCGCTCCGCCCCCGCAGTATCTCCCAAGCTCGGCAACACCGGATTCCCCTGCACGTCCCCAACCCTCTCGTATGCCGCCGCCAGTTCCGTGCGCAACGAACCGTCGTTCCCCGCCTCCTTCGACAACTGGTTCAGATAATCGAGCGACGCCGAAACCAATAACTGCCTCGCGTGCGTCGCCCCCGGCAAGTCGCGGATCGCGTCGTGGACGTCGAACATCATCACCGCCGCCAGCCGCTTCACATCTTCAAAACGTCGTTCCGCCCGCGCCCGCTCCATCTCGGCCCGCCTCGCCTGCCACAATGTCGCCGCGGCGCCACCCACCAGAAGCAGCGCAATCGCAGCCGCCGCGGCAATCGGCCCGCGGCGGCGCCGCAGAAACTTCGACGCCCGGTACCACGTCGTATCTGCGCGCGCGCTCACCGGCCGGTTGTCAAGATACCGCTTCACGTCTGCCGCCAACCGTTCCACCGACGCGTACCGCCGCTCCGGTTCCTTGCGTAACGCCATCAGCACAATGTTGTCCAGATCGCCGGACAGAGTCTTAGCCAACCTCTCCTCCCCGCGCCGCCGCGCCACAGCGCTCGGAGCCTGCGGCATCGAGTCCGTAATCCGCCGCACCGCCTCGGCCGGAGCCACTCCTTCCACCGAATAAGCCCGCTCCCCGGCAAGCAGTTCGAACAAAATCATTCCGAGCGAATACACATCTGACGCCGCGCCAATCCTCTCTCCTCGTGCCTGTTCCGGACTTGCATAGGCCGGGGTAAGTAACAGCGATGTCGTATTACTGTCCGTGTCAGATCCGGCTTCCAGCACGCGCGCGATGCCGAAATCGAGTAACTTGGGCTCGCCCGCCTCAGTGACTAATATATTGGCGGGCTTCAAATCCCGATGCACAATCAGATGCTGATGTGCGTACGCCACCGCATCCGCCACGCACAGAAATAGCGACAGCCGCTCCGGCACATCCAGCTTTCTCTTTTCGCAGTAATCCAGCAGCGGCACCCCGTCAATCCGCTCCATCACCAGATATGGCCGGCCATCCGTCGCCGCTCCGCCGTCGAGCAGTCGCGCGATATTGGGGTGGTTCAGCCCGGCCAGAATCTGCCGCTCCACGCGGAAACGCCGCCGAGCAAACTCGGCGTCAAAGCCCAGCCTCAGCAGTTTCAGCGCCACCCTCTGCTCGTACTGCCCGTCGTCCCGCACCGCGTCGTAAACGTCGCCCATCCCGCCGTGTCCTATCGCCGCCACAATCCGGTACGGACCGTACCGCCTCCCACACATCGGGTCGGGAAGCGTCTCCGCCACCACCGCGGCGGACGTCGCCAGGGCGGGCGTCTCCAGGAACTCCCCGGCCGCCGTGTGCGCCGCCAGCAGGGATTCCACCTCCGCCCGCAGCGCTGCTTCCCCCGCGCACGCCTTCTCCAGATACGCCGCCCGCTCGGCCGCCGGCAACTCGCACGCCGCGCTGAAGATCTCCTTCGCTGCCCGCCAGCGTTCTTCTTCGGTCATACTGCGTTGGCTGGCGGCGCGTCACCCGTCAGCGCGCGGTAAATCCACGCCCGCGCATGCGTCCAGTCGCGCTTCACCGTCGAAGCCGATACCCCAAGCACTTCGGCCGTCTCTTCATTCGTCAGTCCGGCGAAAAACCGCAGCTCCACGATGCGGCTCTGTTGCGGATCGACGTGCGCCAATCGGTTGAGCGCCGTGTCGAGTTCAATCACGTCCACCTCGGGCTGCCTGGTGACCGCCGAAAGCTCATTCACGGTCAGCGTCACCGCCCCCGCCCCGCGTTTGGCGGCAGCCCGCGCCCGTGCATGGTCCACAAGAATACTCCGGATAACCTGCGCCGCCACCCCCAGAAAATGCGCGCGGTTCTTCCAGTGCACGTTCTGCCGGCCCACCAGCCGCAAATACGCCTCATGCACCAGCGCGGCGCTCTGCAGCGTGTGGTTCTCGCGCTCTCCGCGCAAATAGTGGCTCGACATCCGCCGCAGCTCGCCATACACCAGCGGCATCAAGCGGTTTAGCGCGTCGCGGTCGCCCCTCGTCCACTCCTCGAGCAGCCGCGTGACATCGCCCTGGTCTGGCTCCCCCATACCCCGATATCATATCGGCGCAAGGGGCTGCCGCGCAGACTATCATGTCGTTTGGGAGCGCACGACAAGGAGTTGGCGCCATGCGCGTCATGATGATCGGCGGGACCGGCTTCATTGGCCGCCACGCCGTCGGCGAGTTACTCGAGTCCAATCACGATGTGGCGCTCGTCCATCGGGGCCGAACCCAGCTCGCGGACGAAGGATGCCTCGCCAAGTTCATCTGCGAGCACTCCATGCTGGCCGGGATGCGCGGCGAACTCGAGGCATGGTCCCCGGACGTCGTGGTCGACTTTATCCTCGGCAGCGCAGAGCAGGCGGCCGTTCCGCTAGGCGAACCCTCGCGCGGCCTCAACGCGAAGAGAGGACCGCGCCATTTACGCGGCCGGTTTTATTGCTCCAGAGGAGACGATCACCTCCTTTGGGCGGTAGTCGGGATTCAGGAAGGCTTGCGCGGCGTTTTGGGCGTAGATTTTCGCGGCCCCGATCTCGGTGCAGCGGCTGCGGTAGCGGTCGATTTCGTCGATCGAAAAAACGAAGCCAAAGTTGGCGGGATTAAAGGCGCGGTTGTGATCTTTGTGTAACTTACGGAGGGCCGCGGCCTGCGCCATCTGTTCGTGTTCGGCGGCGCGGCGGGCGGTTTGAAGCGCGGCGAGGGTGGTGCGGTTCTGATTGAGCAGGCGGGTGAGGCGCTGCTCGTGGAGGCTGAGCTTAGAGAGGTCCGCCGCGGCGGAAGAGGACGTGGTGAGGATGGAGGCTTCGAGCGAGGGGATGCGCTGCAGGCGCCAGTGCTGGGCGACGATGGTTTCGGCGAGGGCGGTTTCATCGGGGCCGGTGGGGGCGAGATGAGAGAACATTTCGGCGCGGAATTGTTTGAAGACGCCGGGATCCTCGGTGGGCAGGAGTATGAGTTTGCTGCTGGTGAGGCCGTGCGTCAGAGCGTTGGCGCGGTTGATTTCGGCCCGGCTGGGCTCAGGCAATGACATGCGGTTTGTGGTTCCTTTCCGGATTGAGTTCGGGCGGGCGCAAGGCCAGCCTCGATTTGAGATTTAGCAGCGAGTCTGTGCGGGCACAGATGCGCTATAGCGGGAAGTGATTGAGGGGGTGGGAGAAATAAGTTTGGGAATTTGGCGACTGCTGAAATAGGTATCGGGGGTGGGCGAGTGGTAAGCTCGGTCCCCAGGCCGCCGATGATGCGGGCGATGGGCCGAGGGAAGCGAGTTTGCCGTTTCCTATGCTTGACGAAGCGCCGCTCTGCGTTCTCGAATCGGCGGATTGGACGTTATGTGGACGCGTGCCTGGACGAAGTTGGCGCGTGCCGATGAATCGACTGCACGCAGGCCGGGCTCTTGTGAATCGCGCGGGGCTGTTATAGTTTCGTCCGGCCGCTCAACTTCAAGTTTTCTCTGGCGGATATCGCGACTCCGCGACCGGACTTTCAGGAAAAAACCGAACTACAGATTCCGCTGTGTGAATATCGCAAGAAATTGTTCGAGCCCGGAATGTATACGCCGTCTCTGTGGTGGCCCTACGAGGTGAGACAACCAGTTAAGACATAGGTGTGGGCCCGACGCGTTCGCCGGCGCGCGGCGGCGTGGCCACGCCTTCTCGCCCATCGGCCTCACTGGCGAGCGTCAACTCCGCGCGCGCCCGGGGCAGGCATTCCGGGTATCGCTCCTGCATAAACTGAACCAGTTTCTCCCGCACCAGACAACGCAAATCCCAGGCTTTGGAAGAATCCGGCGCGCTCGTTAGAGCCCGGATCTGCATGGTATGTTCTGAAGCGTCGCTGACCTGCAGCACGCATACCTTGCCGTCCCAAAGAGGCGAAGACTCCACGATGCGCCGGAACTCCTTTCGCAGTTCCTCGACCGGAGCCGTGTAGTCGCAATAGAGGTAAACGTAAGCAAGCAGGTCGGCAGTCTTGCGGGTCCAGTTCTGAAACACGTTCTCAATGAAATAAGTCAGCGGTACCACCAGGCGCCGCAAGTCCCACGTGCGTACCACGACGTAAGTAGTCAGGATCTCTTCGATCCATCCCCATTCCCCGTTCACAATGACCACGTCTTCGATCCGGATAGGGGCCGTGAAGGCGATCTGCAGTCCGGCGATCAGGTTAGACAGCGTCGACTTCATCGCCATGCCGACCACGATGCCGGCAATTCCGGCCGAAGCCAGCAAGCTGGCGCCTAGCTCCCGGATCGCCGGAAACGTCATCAGCATGATGCCGGCCGTCACTATGATCACTACCACCCGGTAAATTCTGCGCAGCACCATGGTCTGCGTTCGAATGCGGCGCGCCGCCAGGTTGTCGCTCACCTCCATCCGGTACCTGGCATAGAGCGCGTCGCTCAGCCCCTCCGTGAGAAGGATAAAGACCCAGGCCATCGTGGCGGCCAAGCCGAGTCCTACGACGTGGCGAAGGATGTGCACCACCTCGGAGCGAACCGGCAGAGCAGGCAGCGCAAGCACCACAGCCAGCAGCGGAAGCACCCAGCGCGTCGGACCTTCGGTATGCCGCGCAAGCGATGTCGCGATCACGCCGCCAGTGCGTTTTGTGACACTCTTCACCAGCACGAACACGAGCCGGTGAACGATCAGCGCCACAACAATCGACCCCAGCAGGATGACAGCCGGCCAAACCCAAACGGCAAATTTTTCCCAAAGAGACACCATCGGTGACTTAAGCGCACGTGGCTTGCCAGAGCTACTCGATCTCCGGCGCCGAAGCGGTGATCGTCAAGCGCTGGTGATTCACGTCTTTCATGCTGATGAATGCGCCTGCCACGTTCCCCATTTGTGCGGCAGTGCCCCGCACTCCGATCTCTTCCATTCAGCAGTCGTGATCTGGTTAAACGAAGATGAACTTCGGCGATGCGCCAGGCATGTTACCGATAATGGGCCTTCCCACGAGCGACGCGGGGCGTCAATGCCCGAGTGGCTGGAAGGCCGGGCGGATCGCGGGCAATCCGGACGCTCGTCGATATTCGTCCTCGTGAAGCCGGCTTCTCTACGCCGGCCGCGCCCGGTGCGCGCATTTCCCCAGGTGCGAATTTACCGCTGGCTAACGACGCACCCGGATGCATCGGCGTCCTTCGCTCTCGGATCGCGATGGCGGCGTTTAGCCAGCAGGCGTAATTTCGATTTCCCGGGCTACGCTGGTGGGCTCGGGCGTCGCTTCGCCGAATTCGCGCAGCGTGCCCAGATGGCCCGAGATGGCTTCGCGAATGTTGCGCTCTGTCTCGTCGATCGTCTTGCCCGTCGTGATACAACCCGGCAGGTCGGGAACGTAGGCCGCCCAGTTCGAGTCCGCCCGCTCGAATATGACTGCGTACCTTCTTGTCGTCATTTTGCCTCCCGCCCGGCGGCCCTGACTAGCCATTCTATGTTTTCAGGGCCGCTGGTGAGGATGGTGGCTTTCTGCCGGAGGGCCGTCGTCACAACAACGGCGTCGACGACATCGAACGTTTTGGTTCTACCGAACAGACGCTCGGCTTCGTGCGCCTCGGCCTCGCCAGGAGGGACGACGGCACATCCGGTTAAGAACCGCTTGAGATGGGCTTGTTGTGGGGACCGGCTGACCTGGGCGGCCACCGGCGTGGGCACCAAGGGAATACTGCCGAATTCCAAACGAGCTATGTGCTCCATTTCTTCCGCGGTGAAGCGCCCGTGCTCCTTTTCCCAAAGTGCCACCGCCGCAGCGCTTCGCGCGCCGCCTCTGTCTTCCAGGCGGAGTAGCTCACGGCGTTGCGGGCGGCCGCGGCGAGGCTCTTCCCGTGAATCTCACGGTCGACTATGATGGCGAGCTTCGGCGATGCCCGCGCGCGGCTGCGGAGTCCATGGAATTGTGCCGCCTGCAACGGCGATTCTGTATGGGCAAGAGCGTCCTCGGGTGTCGTATGCGCGTGTGCCCGCAGCGTATTCGGCATGCTGTGAATGACAGGATCGGCGTTCCGGTAGATGGTCGCCGGAGGCCGGATGGGCGAAGCGGCCGTGAACGCCTTCCGTCCCATTTCCGGACGGCTTGCGCGCAAAACCGGTCAGCGGGCGGCGTCAGGCTCGCACAGAATCAGGAACATAGATTCGGAGACAAAAGTGCCTGGAGATAGGGGAAAGAGATGCGCGGGATTCTACAGGATTTGCAATACGCTGCTCGGGTTCTGGGACGGACTCCGGCCTTGACGGCGGTGGCTGTGCTTACGCTGGCCCTCGGCATTTTCGTCGCCACGACGGTGTTTGGTTGGATCGACGGGATGGTGCTCCACCCGTTCCGCGGCGCCTCGGGCGACGGACAACTCGCGGTGCTCGAGACCGTCCGGTCGAACGGCATTGAGGACGATAACGTCTCCTATGCCGACGGACGCGACTTCGAGGCCGGCCTGCGAAGCATTTCTGGACTGGTGCTGCATCAAACGGCGCCGGCTTCGATCGGCGAGGGAGAGCGCGCCTATTCGGCGTGGTTCGAACTGGTTTCGGGAAACTACTTCGACGTGCTGGGCGTGAAACCGGTGCTGGGCCGCGCGTTCGCCCGCGAGGAGTACGGCGACAGGGCCAAGGCGTTCACGGCGGTGATCAGCTACCGCGTGTGGCAGAGTTATTTTCATGGCGAGACGTCCGTGCTGGGACGCACAGTGCGGATCAACCGGTACCCGGTGACGATCGTTGGCGTGGCGCCTCCGGAGTTTCACGGCGATATTCCGGGGATCGGCTTTGACGGATGGGTTCCAGCGCGTCTGACCGGCGAAGGCGAGCGCGCTGCTCGGCACTTTAAAGCCCTGGTGCGTCTCAAGCCCGGCGTGAGCGTGCGGGAGGCGAGCGCCGAAGCGGCGACGGTTGCCGCGCGGCTGGCTCACGCCTTTCCCCGGACCAACGCGGGGGTCGGCGCACGGATCGTGCCGGTGTGGAAGTCGCAGTCGGGGGTGTCCGGCATCCTGGCGTGGCCGTTGACCATTCTCGGGGCGGCCTGCGGACTTGTGCTACTGATCGCGTGCGCAAATGTGGCCAATCTTCTGCTCGCGAGATCCGCGGCGCGGCAGAGGGAGTTCGGCATCCGCGCGGCCCTGGGCGCCGGTCCGGGCCGGCTGACGCGCCAGATGGTCTCCGAGAGCCTGCTTCTGGCGGTTCTGGCGGCGATGGCCGGGCTGCCGTTTGCGCTGTCGCTTCAGAACGTCCTGATCTATTTCGCGCCGCCCACGGGATTGCCGCTG
>JAJYKC010000109.1:3303-7437 GCA_021788955.1 Acidobacteriota bacterium | reverse complement strand
CGGCAATACGCTCTACGCCGTCTCCGACAGCGGCGTGCTCGTGATGCCGGTGGGCGAACTGAATCAGCAGCCGCGCGTCATCGCAACCGCCTCCGATCTGCTCTTCGTAAGCCAGCCCTGCTCGCGCGCCGTCCAGACGCAGTACTTCTCGGTGGTGGATCCCAGCGGCGGCAACTCCGATTTTCAGATCACCGGCGCGGCCAACGGCGTGACCGTGAGCCCGGCCAGCGGCATGGCGCCGGCCACGATTCAGGTTTCGGTCGACCCGGCCCGCATGGGAGGCCAGAGCGGCACCGTCACGGCCATGCTCGACCTCAGCAGCACCGCGGGCGTTAATCTTCCCTCTCCGGTGCGCATCCTGGCGAACAACCATGAGCCCGACCAGCGAGGGATGGTCGTGGACGTGCCCGGAACCCTGGTCGACGTACTCGCCGATCCGGGGCGGAACCGCTTCTACGTCTTGCGGCAGAATACCGACGAAGTCCTTGTATTCGACGGGACCAGCTACGCCCAGATCGGTTCCATGCCGACCTATAACGTCCCCGCGGGAATGGCGGTCACCTATGACCAGCGCTATCTTCTGGTAGCGTGTGCGCGCGCCCAGCTTGTCAGTGTCTTCGACTTACAGACCCTCCAGACGCTCGACCCCATCCGGATGCCGTCGGGTTACGAAGCGGTCTCGATCGCCGCTTCCGCCACGCGGATTCTGGCCGTCGGACATTTCTACGACGGGACCACGCACATTGTCAGCCTGGATGTTCCGAGCCGCACCGGCACAGTGTTGCCCTCCCTCGGCGTCTTCACAAATACGGTAAACAGCGACACCGTCGTGGCCAGTTCGCCGAATGGCGCCAACATTCTTGTCGCCGGCGCCGACGGAACCGTGATGCTTTACGACGCGACGCAGGATACGTTCGTGGCATCGCGGAAGGACCTCACTTCCTTGTCCGGCTCATACGCCGCCTCCGACTATCATCAATACGTCGCCGGAAACAACTTATTGAATTCCTCGCTGGTTCCGGCCACCCAATTGGAAACCAGCACCGGAACTTCTTCCGGCTTTGCTTTCGCCGGCCAGACCGGATTTCGTTCGACCGTCCCCGTGCTAATCACGACAACCGGCGCAGGCTCGGGCTCGACCGGCACGTCCGGCTCCAGCACGGGACCGGCGACTACCGTCTCCACCCCGAGCGCCGCGGCGGGAACGATGGAGCGTGTCTCCATCGCGAGCGGAACGAGTGTCGGGCCGATGGTCAGTTCGGCGCACCTGGCCGAAGCGCCGCTGCTCGGCTCCATCAGCGCGGTCAATCTGTCGGGCTTCACGCGGACCATAGCCCCGCTCGCCAACCAGCAGGCGATTGTAAGCCTTTCGGTGTCCGGCTTCACCGTGGTCCCCTGGAACTTCGACTCGGGCGTGGTGCAACCCGTAATTGCCAGCGTCGTCAACGCCGCCGACGGCAGCCCCGCCCTGGCCCCCGGCGGCCTCGTGAGCGTCTATGGCCAAAACCTAAGCCCCTTGAATCAGGGCTCCACGGAGTTGCCGCTTTCTACGGCCATTGGCGAGAGCTGTCTCCTGGTAAACGGATTCCCCATGCCCGTCCTGTTCGTCTCCGACACGCAGATCAACGCGCAGATGCCGTTCGAGGCGATCGGCGACGTAACCCTCGTGCTTCATACCGCCGGAGGCGTGAGCGGAAACTATAACCTGCAGGTGCTGCCCGGCGCCCCGGCCGTGTTCCGCTCCGGCAGCGCAGGTCCGGTGATGAACATCCCCACCGTAGTCCGCATTGCAAACGGCCAGCTTGTCACCAACGCGAACCCGATCCACGCGCAGGACCAGCTCGCGATCTACCTGACGGGCCTCGGCGCAACGCTTCCTTCCGTAGCCACCGGCCAGCCCGCCCCGTCGAACCCGTTGGCGCTCACCATCGCGCCGCCCCTGGTCACCCTGGGCGGCGTACAACTGCCCGTCATGTATTCCGGACTCGCGCCGGGAGAGATCGGCGTGTACCAGATCAACGTCAGCGTTCCGCGCGGTGTTCCGGCTGGCATGTCGATCCCATTGCAAATTTCGCAGGCGGGCGATTCGACTTCCCTCAATGTCCGGGTGCTGAATTAGACCCTCGATACCACTAAACTTCATGATGCATTGGCGTTCTGGATCGCTCATTCTCCTCCTCGCCGCCGTCCCCCCTGCCGTCGCGCAGAATTGGGAAATTGGCGGCGCGGTGGGAGGCAGTTTCTACACCAGCCAGATGGCACAGTCCGCGGCCGGTTCGGCCAGCGCAACGCTCGCCCCCGGGGTGACCGGCAGCGCTTGGTTGGGTAACAACACCGGCGACCACCTCGGAGGCGAACTCCGATACGACTTTTCGACCGGTGGCCTGAAACTATCCGGCAACGGCGGCTCGGCCGAGTTCGCGGCCATAACCCAAAGTTTTCACTACGACTTCCTCTATCACTTCGCTCCCCGCGAAGCGCGCATCCGCCCGTTCGTGGCGGGCGGCGGCGGCGTCAAGATCTACACCGGCACCGGCCAGCAGCAGGCCTATCAGCCGCTCGAACAGATTGCCCTGCTTAGCAAGACAAACCAGGCCACCGGGTTGGTGTCCGTCGGCGCCGGAATCAAATTCAATCTGTCGGAACGGCTCCAGTTCCGCATCGAGGTGCACGATTATTTGTCGCCGTTCCCCACCAGCGTCATCGCACCCGCGCCCGGCGCCAAAATCTCAGGCTGGCTGCAGCAGTTCGTCCCAGGCTTCGGCCTCGCATACACGTTCTGATCGGGCGAATATGCCCGTGGGCGTTAGAATCAGGGCGTGAACGAAAGAACGTTTCAAGCCGGCCACGCCCACAAACTCGACGATCCGGCGAGGCTCGAATGGCTGCCCCCGTCGGAAGTGCTCGACAGCCTGGCCCTGCAACCCGGCTCGATTGTCGCCGACATCGGCGCCGGCACCGGTTATTTCACCATTCCCCTGGCGCGAGCCGTAGGCCCGAACGGCCGCGTCTTCGCCGTCGATTTTCAACCTGCCATGCTCGCACACATCCGCGCCAAACTCGACGCCGCCGATGCTCCCGCCAACATCGAATTAGTGGAAGGTTCGGCGGACCGCACTTCCCTGCCCGAGGCAAGCTGCGATCTCGCGTTTTTCGCCAACATCTGGCATGAGGTGGACGACCCGGCGAATGTGATCGAGGAAGCAAGCCGTATCCTGAAGCCCGCAGGCCGCCTGGCCATCCTCGATTGGCGCAGCGATCGTAGCTCACCGCCCGGTCCGCCGGACGATCATCGCCTCGCGGCCGCCGACGTCGCCGCGTCTCTCTCTCGAAACGGCTGGAACGTGGATACGAACGGGAACGTAGGCCACTACAGCTATCTCATTCAAGCCCACCGCGAATAGCCGCTGCCGCTTCACCCCTGCCGGCGCACGGCCACGGCGGCGCCACCCTGAAACAATCTGTCCGAATCGGCGTACCCTAAAAAAGTACGAAGAGCCGAAAATGACACTGCGATGGATGATGGCCCTCGCTCTGATGCCTGCCTGCCTCCCGCAAGCCGCCGATGCCCCCGCCCGGCCCGGTGTCCTGATCGAGTTGTTCACCAGCGAAGGTTGTTCGAGCTGTCCCCCGGCCGACGACCTCCTCGCAAAGATCGACCAAATCGGCCAGCAGAACGGCACGGCCCTGGTCGTGTTGAGCGAGCACGTGGATTACTGGAACAGCGATGGATGGACCGACCCCTACTCCTCGGCCGAGTTCAGCAAGCGCCAGCAACGTTACGCGCAGCGGTTTTCCGATCTCGGCGTATTCACGCCGGAGATGATCGTTGACGGCGAGTCTGCCTTCGTGGGCAGTGACGGCCAGAAGGCGGAGCACGAGATCATGAAGGCGATCGCCGGAGCTACACCCGATGTCCAGATCGCCGATGCGGCCCACGGCGCCGACGGCAGCGTCAGCTTCCTTGTGACAGCCCGCGGAAAGAAGGGAACGCGCGTGATGGTGGCCCTCGCCGATGCGCGCGACGCGACCCAAGTGCGCCGCGGCGAGAACGCCGGCAGAACCCTCAGCCACGTCGCGGTCGTACGGGAGCTCCGCGAGGCGGGCCGGATCGGCAAGGACGACGAGTACCGC
>JAJYKC010000109.1:0-3293 GCA_021788955.1 Acidobacteriota bacterium | reverse complement strand
GCCGGACTCCGCGTCATCGCCTTCGAGACGCAGGGCGAGGAAGGCAAAGTCCTCGGCGCCGCCGAAGCCACGCTCTAGCCGCTTGATACAAATCCTCGAACTGCCCTCCCGCTAAGTTCAAATATCCACGCGCCCCGGCCGGCGCCCGCGGCGGCGCGCCTTTTATTTACAGGCACTTGAAACATGGCGCTCCAATTGCGTTCTATTCGGACAGCGATGCCCGCCTCATCGAACTGCTTTTGCGAGGTAGAGAGAACCATGAAAACAACCCTTCTATCATTGCCGGCCCTGGCGGAGCCTCCGCTCGTTGGCCCGGCTCAGGACAACGGGAACGCCGCGGATACCGTGAAAAATCTCCAGGCCGCCTTCCGCGGCGAAAGCAACGCGCGCCAGCGCTACCTCGCCTTCGCCCAAAAGGCAGACGTAGAAGAATACTCGGGCGTAGCCAGCCTCTTCCGGGCGGCGGCGCGCGCCGAAGAGATTCATGCGGCCAATCATGCCGCCGTCATTCGTAAGTTCGGCGGCGTGCCCGATGTGCAATTAGTAGAACCCGCCGTAAGATCGACGCGCGAGAACATCGAAGTCGCCATCAAAGGCGAAACCTACGAGCGCGACCAGATGTATCCCGATTTCCTCCGCCAGGCTGGCGGCGGCAACGCGGAGGCTGTGCGGACCTTCACCCTTGCCTTGGCCGCCGAAACAGAGCACGCCAAGCTCTTCCGGAACGCGCTCGACAACCTGGAGACTTTCAAGAAAGCCAGAGTATTCTTCGTCTGCCCGGTCTGCGGCTTCACGGCCAGCGAGCCGGACTTCGATTCCTGTCCAAGCTGCGCCACTCCCAGAGAGCGGTTCCAGCAGGTGAGATAGGAGCGATTCCTGTGGCGGCGTTGCCTTCACTCCCGGGTTGGCAGGTCGTGCACCCCATCGTGATACATATCGCGATTCCGGTGCTCGTGCTGGCGCCGCTGTTCATCGTGCTGGCGGTGCTCTGGCGCAAAGCGCCGAGCCTTCTATTCTTGCGGACGGCCCTGGCGCTGGTCGCCGCCGGCACGATCTTTTTATACCTGGCGGGCGGCAGCGCATCGGCGTTCGAATTTGCCGGCGATTCCTCCTTCCGGCTCCGTGCGGTCCTGAACGAACATGTCGAACTGGCCGATCTCACGCGAACCACCTTTACCGGGCTCACCGTGATCCTCGCGGCGATTGTATTTGCCCCTCGGCGGCTCCACAACGGCGCGGCACGGCCCGCTCCGGCGGCGCTGGCGGTTGTCTACCTTCTGCTCTATGCGGCCGGCATCGTGATTCTCGCTCACACGGCCCATCAAGGCGCCCAGCTATCCCGCGAACTCAACGCCGCGGCCTCCGCGCCCGCCTCGCCGCGCGTCGCCGTGGTGCGGAACGCCAACCACGACTGAGCCGCCGTTCAGTCCTTGCTAGCCCGGATCTCAAACTTGCTGAGCTTGTAGGAAAGGTCGCTTCGCGACAGTTGCAGCCGGCGCGCCGCTTCGGCCTGCACGCCATCGCTCGATCGCAGCGCTCTCTGAATTAAACGCTTCTCGACGTCGTCCAGAAATTCGCGCAGAGCAAGCGACTCCGGCATCCCTTCGATCCAGGAATACGAATTGTTTGCGCCCGGAGCCGCGGGTTGCCCGGGAGCTAACGGAAAATCCTCCGGCCCAAGTTCCGTCGCCGTCGACAGGATTAACGCCCGCTCGATGAGATTGCGCAGCTCCCGAATGTTGCCCGGGAATTCGTACCGCCGCAACTTCTCGATCGCTTTCGCGCTGATTCCGCGCTGAGGCACTTTGAGTTCCTGCGCTACCTGCCGGCCAAACAACACGCAGAGACCCGGCAAATCTTCCCGCCGCGCCCGAAGCGGAGGCAGCGCGATCGGCACCACCGCAAGCCGGTAGTACAGATCCTGGCGAAACGCGCCGCGGCGTACGTCGTCGGCCAAGTCCCGGTGCGTCGCCACCAGCACGCGCGTATCGACATCCCGCGGCTTCGTCGAACCCAGACGCAGTACCTTTCCCTCCGCCAGAACCCGCAGCAACTTGGCCTGCGCGGCCGGAGACATCTCGCCCGCTTCATCCAGGAAGAGCGTGCCCTCGTGCGCCGCTTCAAACAAGCCGGGCCGCGCGCGATCGGCGCCCGTAAACGCCCCCTTCTCGTGGCCAAACAACTCGCTCTCCAGAAGCGTCTCCGTGAACGCTGCGCAGTTGATCGCAAGAAACGGCTTCTGCGCCCGAGGGCTGCTCTTGTGAATCGCGCGCGCAACCAGTTCCTTCCCCGTGCCCGTTTCCCCGGTGATCAGCACCGTCGCGTTCGTCGGAGCCACCCTGCTGATCATCTCCCGAAGCGCAAGGATCGCCGGACTCTCCCCGTAGATCTCAGACGATCCTTCCAGCCGGTCCACCGTGAACCTCAGCAGACCGTTTTCTCTGAGCAGGTTCGTGTGCTCGCACGCCCGCAGCATCGCCGCCCGCACCGTCTCCGGCTCGAATGGCTTCACAATAAAATCGAACGCGCCCCGGCGCATGCTCTCCACCGCAAGCTGCACCGTCGCAAACGCCGTCAGCACCACCACCGACAGCGCCGGATCCGACTCGTGCGCGAACGCCAGCACCTCCAGTCCCTCGCCGTCGGGCATTTTCTGATCCGTAATCACCGCGTCGAACTGCGTGCCCGTCAGTGCGGCCTTCGCCTCCGCAACCCCTCCCGCCTCCGATACGGTGTGGTGCTCCTGCAGAAGGTTCGCCGCAAGGATGCGGCGCAGATTGCGCTCGTCGTCGACAATCAGGATTCTACCCACGGTTCTCCTTCACCTCCGCGGATGCGGGAAACGTCGCGCGGAACGCTATCACTTCCGGTTCATTCCGGGCCAGGACCACGTCCCCGCCATGACTGCGGGCGATGCTGCGCGCAATGGCCAGACCGAGCCCGGTGCCGGAAGGCTTCGTCGTAAAAAAAGGTTCGAAAATCTGCTGCGCGGCGCTTTCCGGAATCGGTCCGTTCGGGTTCTCGATTTCCACCCTCACCTCGCCGTTCTGCGTTGTCCCTCGCAACGTGATCGTGTCGCCCTCGCGCGACCCGTCGATCGCGTTCATCACCAGGTTCAGTAACGCCTGGTGTACCTGCCCGCTGTCCATCTCCGCCGGAAGCCGCCCGCAAGGCTCCAGTCGAATCTCCACCGAACGGTCCGCCGCCCGGGGCCGGCAGATGTCCGCCACATAGGCGATCGAGTCCGCCAGATCGGCCGGCTCTTTGGCCGGAGGTCTCGGCCGCGCGTATCG
>JAJYKC010000108.1 GCA_021788955.1 Acidobacteriota bacterium | reverse complement strand
CGCGCGGCTTGCGCCGCTCGCGGCCCTGTGGGTTTTTCTTCGCCTCGCGCACAACGGAGCCGCGCGGCTTGCGCCGCTCGCGGCCCTGTGCGCTCAGAGCCGTTTCATGCGCTCGCGAATCCGGCGGGCCAGCTTTTCGATCTCCTCGGTTTTCTTGATCGCCGATAGCGACAGCACGTATTGGTCGTTCTTTGCGAGCTCTGTGTGCAGATCCGTCGCCAGTTTCACGAGGTCTTTCGAGTCAGCCAACGACTTCTTATATTCGGCCTTCAGAATCTCGTCGCGCTGCAGCTTCCCGTTGGGCAGGCGATAGGGCTCGTCGCGGCGGACCGGGGGTTCCATGCCTGGCGGAAACTGCTGCTGGATCTGCGCGGCCGCAACAGCGGGGGCGGCGGCAAGCAATATTGCGCGGCGCCGGGTCATCTACCCGCATTCTAGCAACGCGTTTCCCATGCCGTGCCCTGCCGTGATAAAACACGGTCTGGCTTACCGATGCATCGGCGAAACTTTCTCAAGATCAGCCTGGGCGCGTTCAGCGCCGCGGCATTGGGCGCACCGCAAGAGCGCTGGAACGTCCTGTTCTTCCTGACGGATGATCTTGGCTGGCATGATACGGCCCCGTTTGGAAACTCGTTCATCGACACACCGAACCTCACTCGACTGGCTGCAGAGGGCGCGCGCTTCCCGAATGCTTACGCCGCCTGCCCTGTCTGCTCTCCTTCGCGGGCGGCGATACTGACGGGCAAATATCCGGCTCGGCTGCATCTGACCGACTGGATCCCCGGAAGGCGTCCCGGACCGAACTGGAAGCTGCGCACTCCTGCCTTCGAACAGGCTTTGCCGCTCGAAGAAACGACGCTCGCGGAAGCGCTCAAGCCTTCCGGCTATCGCAGCGGGGCGATCGGGAAGTGGCATCTCGGCGGTGAAGGACATCTGCCCACCGATCAGGGTTTCGACGTCAACATAGGCGGGACGAAAGCCGGCCAGCCGCCGCGCTATTTCGGCCCCATCGACCTGCCCGGGCTTCGCCTGGAACCGGGCGAGTTTCTCACTCCGCGCCTCACCGAGGAAGGCACGCGTTTCATCGGCGACAGCGGCTCCCGTCCCTACTTTCTCTATGAGGCGCAGTTCACCGTTCATATGCCGCTGCAGGCGCCAGCGGATCTGGTGGCCAAGTACAAAGCGCGCGACACCTGGGACGTCGACCCCACTTACTGCGCGATGGTTGAAACGGCGGATGCCTCCGTCGGCGGACTGCTGCGAGCTCTCGAACAAAACGGAGAGGCCGGGCGAACCATTGTCATCTTCACTTCCGATAACGGAGGCGTTCGATACCAGGGACGGCGGCCCGTGCCGGTGACCAACAACTACCCGCTTCGCGCCGGCAAGGGGCATCTCTATGAAGGGGGGATTCGAGTGCCGCTGATTGTCCGCTGGCCGGGCCTCACAACGCCGGGAAGCGTGATCGAAGAGCCTGTGATCGGCGTCGATTACTTCCCCACGTTGTGCGCCGCGATGGGCGCGCACACGGGCGCGGTCGATGGCGTGGACATCCGGCCGGCCCTGCGCGGGTCCCGGCTTGCCGAACGCCCGCTCTTCTGGCACTACCCGCACTACAGCGACCAAGGCGGGGCGCCGGGCGGGGTGGTGCGCCTCGGCGCCTGGAAACTCATCGAGTTTTACGAAGATGGCCGGCTCGAGTTGTTCAACCTTGAAGAGGACATCGGAGAACGGCGAAATCTTATTCACCGCGAACCAGCGCGCGCCAAGCGCCTGCTCTCCCTGCTCGCGGAGTGGCGGCGAAGCGTCAACGCCTCAATGCCGGAGCCAAACCCGATGTACGACCCGGCAAAGGGAGACGAAGGCTTGACCGGGTACGAGTCCCCGACGGAGCCGGTATGAGCCGCGAGCCGCCCCGGAGTTTCGGCACGGCCGCCAATACCAAGCCGCTACAATAGAATCTGCCTGCGCATGCACCGGAAATTTCTGCTCTCCTTGGCCGCCGCCATCCTGCTCTCCGCGTGCAGGCACTCTCCCCCCCAAGGTGTTGCCGCCACGGTCAACGGCCAGCCGATCACCTTCGCCGATCTCGGCAAGCAGTTTCAATCGCAATTCCCCAATAACGACAACGCGAGTCAGGACCAGATCAACGTACAGAAACTGGAAGTCCTCCGCAACATGATTGACAACGAAATCATGTTGCAGCGCGCCGAGAAACTCGGCCTGATGGCCACCGACGGCGACGTCGAGGCCAAGTTCAGCGAGTTGAAAGCGCCCTTTACCCAGGAGGAGTTCCAGCGGCAGCTTAACTCCAAGCACATGACCGCGGCGGAATTTCGTGCCGAGATTCGCCGGGAACTGAGCGTGACGAAGCTCTTCAATAAAGAAATTACGTCCCATATCTCGATCACCGATAAGGACGTGGCCGACTTCTACGCCGCCAACCGCTCGATGTTCAACTTTCCCGAACCTCGTCTCGACATTTCGCAGATCCTGGTGACATCAGTGCCCGACCCCAGCGTCCACAATCTGAAAAACGATAAAGCGAAGAACGACACCGAGGCACGCGAGAAAATCGAGATGATCTTCAATCGCGCCCGCCAGGGAGAGGACTTTGGCATGCTGGCGCAGAATTACTCTGAGGATCCAAACTCGGGGCCGAACGGAGGCGACCTCGGGTTTATCCCTGAGTCGGCGCTGGATAAGGCAAGTCCGGAACTGCGCAAGGCCATCGCGAGCGTTTCGGTGGGACAGATGACTCCGGTCGTAAAGACCGCCGATGGCTACCGGATCCTGAAACTGATCTCCCGCGAGGCGGCCGGACAGCGTGACCTCAGCGACCCGCGCGTGCAACAGACCATCCGCGAGACGCTGCTGAACCGGAAGGACCAGCTATTGCGAAACGCTTATTACGAAGTGGCTCGCAACGAAGCCAAGGTGATGGATTACTTCGCTCTCTCGATTGTCCAGAACGCGGGCCGCAAGTAGTGCGCGGGTCTCTCTCCAGTTAACGCCGCGCACAACGCAGCGGGGTGCGGACGTTGACTGATCGAGTCGAGCGCGCCCCGCGCTGTGCGCTCAGAACATCGCCTTAATCGCGTCAAATTCGCTCTGGAATTCTTCGAGCAGCAAGGTTCTCTCGCCCGGAATTGCGAGCTGGTCGAGTGCGCCGGCGATCGGCTGATCCTGCTTTGACAATGAGGCGTGAATCGAGGCGCCGGTGGAGTTTATGTACTGATCCACCAGGTGAATCAGCCGGCTCAGCGGAATCTCCGAGCCCTCGGGCGGCGCCGGATCGTTCTCCGGATCGTGATGGTATCGCACGGCGACGCGGATCGGCTCCGGAAGATTCCAGACTCCCAGCGCCTGGGCCGAGAGTTCCGGATGGCTCCAGCCGAGCACCAATGTTTCGCAGTCACGGAGCGAGCGCTCCCCCTCGGCGTACAGCTTGTCGATCTGGCCGTATTCGTCCTTGAGTCCGACGGCGATGAGCAAGCGGCCGATGTCGTGAAACAGTCCGGCGATGAAGGCCCCCTCCGGATACTGGATGCGCGCGCGCTGCGCGATCTGGTCGCTCAGGATCGCCACCGCAACCGAGTGCAGATTGAACCGCGCCATGGACCAGCCGGGAGGCGTCCGTACGTTGTTCCACATCCGGAACACCGACATGCCGAGCGTTGCATTGCGCAGCTTGTCGATTCCGAGCAGAGACACCGCGTGCCGGACGCTATTGACCGTGCCCCGCCGGGCGACAAGCGCCGAGTTGACCAATCGTAGTACGTTTCCGGCGAGAACAGTGTCTTTTTCAATGAGATCGGCGATTTTGGCAAACGACGCATCCTCGTGCGACAACGTCGCCAACAACCGGTTGAGCACCGGCGAGAACGGCGGCAGACGTCCGAGGCTCTTTAAGACCTGATCCTGGTAGTCCGCGGCTTTCGCTAATGCCGGCATGTCGTCCCTGACAGCCTTATCGGCGAAGCGCGGGGAAAGCTTTAGATGTCCGTTAAGGCTTGAGAGCTCGACCGGGTAGAAACGTCGCCGGGCGACCTACCACACGTACGAGGCGATCATCGTCGGCCGTCCGGCCGAATGCCCGTGTATCCGGCTCCGTATAACAATCTGGAAATTCTTCCACACCCAGTCTGCAGGCGCAACGCGCGCGAAGGTGTCAAAATAAATTTCCCGAGTCAGAAATTCGACCGCCGCCTGTGTGCCCAGAGCGGAAATTCCCGCCGCCATCAGGATCGGGTGCCCCGCGTCGGAATTCAGAATCCTGGTAATAAGTGCATAGCCCTCCTCGTTGGGTGGGGGCTCGGGCAAATGGTCCGTCTCCTGCCAGAGCAGGCCGCCTGGAAACGTATCCACGATGCGCCGCCCGGCCCCCTCTGTGTCGAAGCGAAACCGCAGTTGCCGGGTCATTTCGATCGTCCACACAGAGGTGGATGCACCTAACAGCAGGGCGGGAGACTGTTTCAGGTCCGCAAACGTCACGTCGCTGCCGAACTTGACGTTGAACTCCTGGCGCCGCAGCGCGAGTTGCTCGGCAAATCGCGCCGCTCCCATCGCCGCACCCACGCCTGCGTAGTAGTTTAATTTGGCCGTTAATTCGCTCGTCGGGATGGTTTCATCCGGTCGGAGCGGCAGCCACTTCTCCTGGTGCTCGAGTTCAAGTACAGTCGGCGCGGGAAGGGAAATGAGGACTGGCCGGTCCTGGTGCGCGAATACTTCCCAAAGTTGCTCCATCGGCGCCGCGGCGCGACGATGCGCTAGGATGACGGCGGCTGCGGCTAAGGCCAAGAGCGCGAGGGCAACCGTTGTCCACAACCTCACGCGGGAACGGCCGTCTCCCGGCCCGGTCCGGGCTGCGTTCGGGGCGGACTCGGCGACACGAAACAGCGGTTGATAGGCTCCGGCGGGAAGTTCAATCCGGACGCCTCCGGCCACAGCGCTCTCATAGGCGTGCGCCAGACGCCGCCGGACCTCGACCGCCTTCACGCGCACAATCGATTCCTTCTGGGAGTCGAAATCGTTGCTGCGCCCGAAAACATCCAGCGCGATGTTGCGCTCCTTGATTGCTGCCCCTCGGCCCGCTAGCGTTTCCTCTACCACATAACGGAGAAACTCCTGGCTTCGCCGGCTTCCTGCGAACGCTTCGCTGCGCAGAATGTCATCCAAGTGCGCCCGAATCTGGTCATACGCGCTGTCCGGCAGCGTCTCAGGCAGGTGCGCCGGATCGATGACTCGGTCTCCGGATGGTTTCGCTACACGCATCACGAACCTTAATGTGAGTGGTCTTCCCCGGCCGCCCTCTACACCGCCCCGTTCACGATGCCCCTTATCGGCGGCGTTCCTATCCTATCGCGGTAGTCTATCATCGGTAACGCTGTATTACAAAGTCATAACGTCCGCGTAACGGGCCGGGGTGACCCGCCACTGTCGAGCCGCCCGGACGGGCGGCTCGACACGTTTCCTCACCGTTCTTAACGGACATAGCCTAGACGACCGTGCCGCACCCGAATAGCATGACCGTTGCCCTATGTCGTGCCGAACCACTGTTGTTCCTAAACTCCTCGCCGCCGCCACCGTCCTGATTGCGCCTTGCCTATTTGCCCAGACCGGCCAAATCACGGGCCGGATCGCCGACCCTGGCGGAGCCGTCGTGGTAGGCGCACACGTCACGATCACCGAAACCGCCACTGGCGTCAGCCGTCCCACCGAGTCGAATACCGACGGCTACTACACAGCCCCCTCGCTTCTGCCCGGGCAGTACTCAATCTCGGTGGAGCACCTGGGATTCAAGCCGATCGTCCGGTCCGGTCTTCAACTGGAGGTCGGTCAGAATTTGCGTGTCGACTTCACGCTCCAAGTTGGTGAGATCAGCCAGAAGATTGTCGTGGAGGCGCAGGCGCCGCTTCTCGAAACTGAAAACACGTCGGTCGGCCAGGTCGTTCAGAGCAAGCAGATCGTCAATCTCCCGCTCCTGGGCCGGAACCCCTACGCGCTCGGCGGGCTCATCCCCGGTGTCCGGGTCTCCCGTGGCATGAACGACCTTCCCGTAGATCAGATCTCAACTGCGTCGGTCTCAATCAATGGCGCGCCTGGCAATGCCAATGAGTTTCTGCTCGACGGCGCTCCCAACACCGGCGCCGCGCAAAACCAACCGATCGTTTACCCGAGCGCCGATTCGGTCCAGGAGTTTAAGGTCCAAACCAACAGCTACAGCGCCGAGTTCGGACGCGCCGCAGGCGGCGTCTTCAACGTCGTTACCAAATCCGGCACCAACGAACTTCACGGTGACGCCTACGACTTCCTCCGCAATAACGCACTCGACGCCAACGATTTTTTTGCCAATCGTGCCGGCAAGACCCCTCCACCGCTCAAGTTCAACCAGTTCGGCGGCGTACTCGGCGGCCCGGTTGTCATCCCCAAGGTTTACAACGGAAAGAACAGGACGTTCTTCTTTGTCAGCTCGGAACTGGTTCGATTCATTCAGGGCATCACGTTTACGGGCACAGTGCCGACTCCCACTTTGCTTGGCGGGGATTTCAGCAACGACCGCAATGCGGCAGGCAAACCCATCATCATCTACGATCCCAGCAGCACCGCGCCCAACCCAAGCGGCTCGGGCTATATCCGCACACCCTTCCCGGGCAATATGATCCCGGCGAACCGCATCAGTCCCATTTCGGCGAAAATCGCTTCCTACCTGCCTGCACCCAACGCCGCCGGAGCCCTCTACACGGGGGTCAATAACTACGCCCGCACCGATTCGAACAATATCACCAAGAACACGTTCAGCACGCGTCTTGACCAGAATTTCACCGACATGTCGCGCATGTTCCTCCGTTACTCCTACGACGACACGCCCTGGGCACGCGCTTCCCCCTATGGCCCAACCGATCTCGGCTCACCCGCCTTCGGCCCGCAGGATTTCACCCGCTACAATTCCGTCGCCGAATTCGATCACATCTTCTCGCCCACGCTGATCGGCACGCTCCGAGCCTCCTTTTCGCGCCTGTCCAATTTCCGCGGGCCCATCAGCGAGGGCTTCAATATCGCGCAACTCGGCTTCCCCGCGAATCTCGCCGGCGAAATCGGAGCGCCCGCCGCGTTTCCGGCCGTCGATATCACCGGATATTCGATCTCTGGCTCCATCCCGAACAGTTCCCGTGCCGGAACGCTCGGAGAAACCGGGCTCATTGCCTTCGGCATGAACAACTACGCCCTCCAGGCCAACCTTACCAAGACGCTCGGCGTCCACGAGCTCAAGTTCGGCGGCGAGATGCGTCTCATTCAGTTCAATACGCTGCAGACCAACGACAACAGCACCAACTTCACCTTTAACAGCGCCTTTACGCAGGGCCCCAATCCGACGCAATCGAGCGGGGTGGCCGGCGACGCCCTCGCTACTTTCCTGCTCGGCATCCCCGCCGGCTCAGTGGCCCCGTCTCCCGCTCTCGCCGCACACGCGCGTGGCGGCACGCTCGGCCGCCCGGTCCTCGGCCAGTAGCCAGACAACCGCTGCGGACTCGGCGCGCTC
>JAJYKC010000107.1 GCA_021788955.1 Acidobacteriota bacterium | reverse complement strand
GGGGAAGCTACGACACGGTAAACATCGGCGGCAAAATTCGTTCCTCCTACTTCAATCAGGACGATTTCGCCGTCGCCCTCCAGGATGATTTCCATCCGTACTCGAAGCTCCACATCACCCCCGGCATCCGCTACGTCGGCTTCGACGTCGGCTATTCCCAGGCGCCTCTCCAGGATTTTAATTTCGCGCCTGGCGTAATCCTGAGCCAGTTTTGCCCTTCAACCCAGTTTTCCTTGGCCGGCAATGCGAAGAATCAGGGCGCTATTTGCGATAATCACCAGAACCGCAGCGGCGTCGAGCCTTCCGTCAATGCCGCCTATTACGTGCTTCCCTGGCTGACGCTTTACGGCGGTTTCATGGAAGCTCTCCGCGCGCCCGAACTCGGCGGCGGAGGCGGCTTGTTCCAATCGGTCGATCCCAACAGCTACCACCTCGCCCGCCAGATCTACGAGCAGGGTGGTTTCAAGATTCATACCGAAGGCTCCGGTCCGCTCCGCACCATGATCTTCGGCGCCGCCTTCTATCACGAGGACTACAAGTACCAGGAAATCGATATTCCGTTGAGCAACGGCGACGTGATCTCGGCGAACGGAAGTTCCGTCTACCACGGCCTGAATGTGTTCTTTGACGACGACCCCATATCCAGCGTCCACGTCTTCGCCAACCTGAACTTCGAAAAGGCGAGCTACTCCAACTACGTCGTCAGCGGCCTGGCTTATAACGGCTCCCCGGTCCCCTACGTTCCGGCCCAAACCCTCGACGCCGGCGTCTACTACAGCTTCAAGGCGTTCCACCGCCTCACGCTCGAGCCCACGGGCGAGTTCCAGTTCATCGGAACGCAGAACGTATTCGACAACACCGTCGGCGCCCCGAGCAACCAGACCATGGCCGCCTATGGCACCCTCAATCTGAGCCTGAGAATCCCCTTCAAGCGCTTCGAGTTGACCTTCGCCGGCCTCAACATTCTGAACAACGGGTACAACGTCTACGAGTTCATCTCTTCCGGCGGCTACTTCGGCACGCCCACGGGCGGCTACATGCTCGCCTACCCCGGCGCGCCGTTTACCGCTTACGGCGGCGTGAACCTCCACTTCTAGCGCTCTAGGCGACATCGCGCGGATTCCGCGGCGCCACGCGCCGCGGAATCCGCTACCATTGTCTTCGGAGGAATGGCCGAGTGGTTGAAGGCGGCGGTCTTGAAAACCGTTAGCGGGGTGACTCGCTCGGGGGTTCGAATCCCTCTTCCTCCGCCAACAAATTCTTCGGTCTTCACGCCAACACCGGGTTCCACCCCCCTCGGAAGTCTTCCGCACTCGCCACACCTGAGCTGCACTTCGGTTCTGGAATTCTCGAGGTGTCCGAAGCCATATGCCTGGCTGGTCACCCTTCCCATAGGGTCGCGGATGCGCTCTCGCCGGGAACCGGGTAGGCCCAAGACCATCGCCACGGCGGCCAAAACATTTCCGCCACAATTGTTTTATCTATCGGGGCCGGAGTTCCCCGCTGTCGATCCCGAGTGCGTCGTCGCTTGAGTAGGCGATCCACAGCGTGCGGAATCCTCCGTACGTCCCGGGGTATCGCCCTTGCTTCCTGGTACAGGTACCGGTTCAGACCTAACGGGGCCGTCAGCCACATCAAGTCACAAATCGCCCAAGCAGTCGCCCACCACTTATTCCGAGACTAAGTTGACCTAATAACTTCAGCGTAGCCAGCTCAAGCTCGGCATCACCCGAGTTCCACGTTCCGATGAGTTTCACTCCCCCTGGTAGTACGCCCCTCTTGTGGCTGGTTATATACGTTCTAGACCGCCGCCAGCTTGCCTTACAGCAGCGAAGATTTTTTTCACTGTCCCTATTCAACTTGGCGCCCATCTCGCTTATAATGCTTGAGAACTCTGGCTAGCGTGGGCACTGATGTTCGGAAGGAAGTTTTGGTGAAACGCTTCGGCCGTCTATGCACACCTACTGTAGGAGTTCCGAAAAAGGGCTAAGGCGTCTATGAGCCTTCTCACTATCGAACGGCGGGTCCGAATCATTGCAATCAGGAACATTGCATCGAAGTTGGTTGGGCCGTGTACCGACTTACAAATTACAACTGTTGCCGTCCACGCGCGCATCATCGGCTCTACTGTGAGGGATCTAGAGTTGCTGAGTGACTTGGATGTCGACAACCTGTGGTGGTGGCTACGGGAACATCCCTAGGGTCAACACTGCAAGTCAGTACAGTAATACGGCAATCAAGACGACGAGCAAGTTCTTAAGGCCCCTCCGTCGAAATCGGGAATAGTACTGGGACGTTTGGAACCTCAAGTACGCATGGGACTAGAACTCCTCCGCACGGCCAAAGCGGCAACTCTTCGACACGTGCGCTCTCGGACGTTGCACCTGCACCGGATCAGAACTCGCCAGAAATGTGGGCCAAGAGAGCGAGGGGAAGTGCCGAACCAGCCCCGCCGCAGCTCCTTCTCATAGACCGCAAGCTGCGCTTCAATGTCCCGCTCCAGGCGGCGGCGCTCCCTCAAGATCCCCCGGTAGCGCTCGAGGATATAGTCAGTCGTCTCGACGCGAAGCCGAATCGAACTGAGCGGCCGGTTCTCATCCAGATCCTTGAGACAAATCTACGGCGTGCCCGACGGCTCAAGAATCCCCTCGATCACGGAATCGATCGGCGCATCGTGCGCGCATTTGAGACTCCATATCGCAACGCAATCCCCACCAGATTCGGGGGCCGCGCCGTGAATTTCGCGGCCCAAAGCTCCTGATGCGTACCCCCAGTAAAGGGGTTCGGCTCTGAACCACGCCGGACCGCACTTCGTCCCCGAACAATCGGTCGAGTAGATCGGCATCCCGTCCGAGTAAGCGTTCCTGTGCTCGGCCGGTCTAATTGCGAGCGCACAGCGCGGAGCGCGTGTAATTGTACGAGTCAACGCCCACGCCCCGCGGCGCTGTGCGCGATCCTCATTGGCGCGGCGACGCGGGGGCAGGCTCCCGTGGTGCGCTGGTAGCCGCCTCGGCATGATGGCGTAGCTCGTCCATCTTCACGCCGGTGATCGCCAGCGCGATGAAGCCGGTAAGCAACAGGGGAATCGTCACAACGACCCACAGAAGAATGGAATACCGTTTGGCGAGCGCCCGCGGCACATGGAACAGCAGCAGGCTTACAACTGTCAGCGCGTTAAACGCGCCCAGGCTGCCCGGCGCCTGTGGGACCACTGCCCCAAGCCGCAGAATCACCATCGTCACGAACGCTGGAAGCCAACCCAGAGATTCGAGCGGCGCGTAGGCCTGAAACAGAGCGTATATCGGCAGAACCTGCATTAGCAGGTACGGCATGCTCACCAGGAACGCCATGTACAGGTAGCGCGAATGGCCGATCAGGTGAAGATCCTGAACCAGAATATGCACCCAACTGAGCCACTTCGCCTTCACCAGCGCATCCAGCGTCTGTTCCCGCCAGTACATGGCAATCGCCAGGAACCCCGCCACGACCAGAATCACGGCTCCGAGCACATAAGCGCCGTCGACGATGAACCTCGGCATGTGCGGCATCGAGCGAAAAGCCGCAAACAGGCAGGCCATCAGCCAGACGCCGTCGAAGATCCGCTCAATCAACGCCGACGCAAGCACGACGGACAACGGGATCTGGCTCCAGCGCCCCTGCAGGAAGCACCGCACGATTTCGCCGGCTCGCAGCGGCAGCAATTCATTGGCGAATAGTCCGACGAAAATCGCGCGCGTGGAGTGGCCGACCGACACCGGTTTCACAGGCGCTAACAGCAGGCTCCATCGCCACGCCTGCCACAGGTAAACCAGAACGCCGGAAACGGCGGAAACCGCCACCCACGGCCAATGCAGATGCGCCACCTCACGGTTCAACTGGCTTAAACCGGAGCCGCGCAACACCCACACCAGACACGCCAGCGATGCGATGTTAATTGCGATGATCGCGAGCTTTCGCGTGAGACGTTGTCCGCCGCCCCTTCCGGCCGATGACTTCGCCGTGTCCAAGTTTCATCATATGCCAGGCAAGGGTGGTATCGCCCCGCGCATGGGCTATAATTCCCAGTTGCCCGATTCAACCTCCACACCCGCCGCTCCGAAGACGCACCTCATCCGCTCGCTCGGACTGCTGGAACTCGTCCTCATCGGCATCATCATGGTCCAGCCCACCGCGCCGATGCCTCCCTTCGGCGTGTTCTTCGAAACCGGCATGGGCCACGTCGTCACCACCGTGCTCATGGCGATGGTGGCGATGCTGTTTACCGCCGTCAGCTACGGCCGCATGGCGCGAGTCTATCCCAGCGCCGGCTCAGCCTATTCTTATGTCGCGCAGGAAATCCACCCCGCGCTCGGCTTCGCCACCGGTTGGAGCATGTTGATGGACTACCTTCTCAATCCACTCATCTGCGTCATCTGGGGCAGCCGCGAAGCCCAGGTCCACCTCATCCCGAGCATCCCCTATGCCGTGTGGGCCGTCTTCTTCACACTCATCTTCACCTGGGCCAATCTCCGCAGGGTCCGCACCACCGCGCGCATCAACGCCGTCATGGCCATCGCCATGGGCGTTGTCATCGTCGCCATGCTCGCCTGCACCGCGCATTGGGTCTCAGCGCTGCCATCGCTCTCCGCCTCCACTTTCATCCGCCCCTTCTACGATCCGCGCTACTTCTCCTGGTCCCGCCTCGGCGGCGGCGCTTCCATCGCCGTGCTGACTTACATCGGCTTCGACGGCCTCTCCACTCTCTCGGAAGAAACCAAAAATCCCCGCCGCAACATCCTTCTTGCCATGGTGCTGACCTGCCTCATCATCGGCGTCCTCTCCGCCATCGAGGTCTACGCCGCCCAGTTGGTCTGGCCCGTCGGGAAACCGTTCCAGGCCATTGAAACCGCCTACACCGACGTCGCCCGCGTCGTCGGCGGCAGCACGCTCGCCATCGCCATGAGCTTCACCCTTCTGCTCGCCAACTTCGGCTCTGGCTCCGGCGCCCAGTTGGCCGGCGCCCGCCTGCTCTACGGCATGGGGCGCAGCGGATCGCTTCCCGAGGGCTTCTTCGGCAAAATAAGTGCCCGCTCGGGTGTCCCCGCTAATAACGTGATGCTCGTCGGAGCGCTCGCCCTCCTCGGATCGTTTCTCATCTCTTACGAAGACGGCGCCCAATTACTCAATTTCGGCGCCCTCATCGGCTTTGCCGGCGTGAATTTCTCCTCTTTCCTGCATTATTGGTATCGCGGACGCGACCGCCGCCTCACCCACCTCGTACCCCCGCTCCTCGGTTTCGTCATCTGCGCCGCGCTCTGGATCAACCTCGACCGCCGCGCCCACATCCTCGGTGGCATCTGGCTCGCCGCCGGAATGGTGTACGGTTTCTGGAAAACCCAGGGCTTCCGCAAAACGCTCGATTTCGAAATCCCATCCGAGGACTAGCGTCCGGCTACAGCCCGTCTCGCCCGGCGGCAGACTTACGGACACGTTTCGCCGATTGCTGATATGCCGCGGTATTCCTGCCACAATCTCAGGGATTTCCCGGCGCCTGGTCGAAATTTCGAGCATTAAGTCAACCGAATCGGATCTACACTCGAGCCGGGCAGAACCCCCGGAATCAGATGCAAAGGAGAGTCACTTACAACCTCGTCACAAAGTAGATCCAATCGAACGGCTTCACTCAGTGCACGGCAGCGGCTGCGGTCGCCGCCGGCTGCGACGGCCCCCGCGCATACACCTCAGCCCACTGGCCGCCCCGTTCCCACCGGGCGGCCGGCTCTAAGTGCAGCACGCTGCGGACTTCCTCGCGAGTAAGGTCCGGTCCGTATTCGTAGTAGCGAGTCAGAAACCGCACCACCCAGCGAAACCGCAGTGCGCCCCACTTGGGCTCCCAGGTGCGGCTGTAAAGCACCAGCACGCGCGGCTGCTCCCCGGCAAGCTGTACCAACGTCCGCGCCCGCAGATCCGAAGTCTCCCGCACAGCCATCGGCCGGTCGACATAACCGAACGCCGGCCGCCGCAGCGCCCCGGTAAGAGGCCATGCCGTGTAAATCGTCTCACCGGCGTAATGCTTGTCTAAGTACCTCGCCGCCTCCTGATGCAACCGCACAAAGTCGACTAGCGCGAGGTTATTCTCATAAGGAAACGGAAACGCCGGGTTAAGAAACCAACCACTGATTAACCCACCTACCAGAACCGCGACCGCCGGAACTCGCCACCTAATCGGCACAGTTGAAAACGCCGCCGCATACGCGCAATAAAGCACCGGCAGCACAGGTAACAAATATCGCTCCAGGGCCGCCCCTCCGAGTACGGTCACCAGAAGCGTCTGCGCTACACTCGCCACGAACACAATTCGCCAACCCCGCCCTCGAAATACGTCCGTCTTCCACAGCGAATAGAGCAGTGCGGCCGCGCCAACCCAGCGGAAATCCGCCACAAATAAGAAGTACAGCCGCCGCAGGGCCGACACCGTCGCCCGTACCGGATGCAGCGCGTACGCCAGGTTGTAGTGCGTATATCCGGGACTCCCGAACACGTAACCCGTCTCATGCCACAGCACCCCAAACCAGATGCCCAGCGCCATAAACGGCGCAACGAGCATCAACGCATCCTTCCGCCGTCCCTCCCGCAGCAACACGACGCCAAGAACCGCTGGAACCACCGCGCTCGTGTCCTTCATGAGCACGAGCACGACGGAAGCCGCCGCCGCCCATGCGACCGAGTCATCCAGAAACAGCACCAGCACAACCGCCGTCATCAGCGCCGCGGGCAGATCGAGCTGCGCCAGCAGAGACTGCATCTGAAACAGCGGATCGGCCAGCAGCAGCGCAGCGGCCAAAATCGCATATCCAGGCCGCAACCCCAGCCTCTTCGCCAGCTCATAGGCCGCCGCAACCACCCCCGCCGCCACAACCAGCATCGCGGCCCGAGTCGCCGGAATCGAGTACCCGAAGACGCTCCAAACCAGCGCCAGATAGGCCATCAACCCTGGTGGGTGCGAATTGGGAACCGTGGAACGCGGAATCCACGCTCCGTGTTGAAGAATGTCTAACCCGGCCGGAACGAACTGTCCAAGCTCATCCCAGAAGTAAGGCAGACGCAGATACGGCCAGTGCAGCGCGAACACGGCAAGGGCAGAGGCAGCCAGCGCAAGCGCCGTGCCCCGCCGCCGGTTCACTGAATCGAGCCACCCGGCGTTTTCGGTTCGATGCGAATCTCGCCAAACGTGGCCTCATACTGCGTCAGGTTCTGCTGCAACACGTTGAACAGCGCCTTCGCCTGCTGAGGGCTGAGGTAAATCCCCTGAAAGTTCTGGATCATCACCGTTTCGGGTGCGGTCTGATTGACCGTCCCGAACAGCAGAAAGAAATCCCAGAGGTTCACCCTCATCTGTACGCTGTTTGAATAGTTCTCGCGGTAGTCCGGCGTGTTCGCCAGGTGAATCTTCGGCTGCGGTGTCGACGGCGTCATCACAGACATCATCCCATGCCGCGCCGCCTACGCTCCCGACAGCATGTCTTTGGCCGAAATCGCCACCAGCGCCAGCGTCAGCCCGATCATGATCACCACCGACGACCACGCCACCACATTG
>JAJYKC010000106.1 GCA_021788955.1 Acidobacteriota bacterium | reverse complement strand
CCGGACCGGGCCGTGCGGCGCGCGGCGGTGCTGGGCGCCGGGCAGTTGCATCTGCAATCGGAAGCCGGGCGCGTTGAAAAACTGTTTGACGACGACGACATTCGTTCCGACGCGCTTTTCGCCTATGCGCTGCTGGCGCCCGGCGAGACGAGCCCGGCGCGGATGCGGGCTCTGCTGAAGCGGATCGAGCGGCTTGCGGGCGGCCTGGACGAGTTGGAAGAACGAATCGTCAAGGCGGGGCTCGACCAGCGGCTGCTGAATCACGGCATGGACTCGATCTTCTTCCCGATGCCCGAAGAAGAGCACGAGGAAGAAGAAGCGCCCGCGCCGGCCGGAGCGCCGAAGGTGGGGCGCAACGATCCCTGTCCCTGCGGGAGCGGCAAGAAGTACAAGAAGTGCTGCGGCGCATGAGCCGCGCGGCGCATATACTAATAAGAATGCTTGCGGGCCGGAACCGCTGGCTGCACGCGGTACTCTACGTCATCATTGTTCTCGGCGCGCTCCACGCCCAGAACGCCGCGCTGGCCGGCGAACACCATCACAGCGGTACGAACACGCACTGTTGCGACCTTTGCCATCACGGCCAGCTTCCGATTGTCCAGAAGATCGTCTCCGCGCAGCCTGCCCCGCCTTCGGACCGGGGCTGGAGCGCGCGCGCCGAAACCGGTTGCGAGTGCGCGGATCCGGCGGTGTTGGAATCCGGCGGCCGCGCGCCGCCCGTGTCTCTGTCATAGCGGAAACCTTGGATGGTAAGCGGTCGCCTAAGTCTGTAGGACTTTCGGCCGCGGTCGTTTTTTCCGATCTCAACTTGCGGAGACAAGATGATAAGCAGTATCAAGCGTTGGTCTGTTGCCACGTGTCTGGCTATGGGCCTGGGAATGGGTTGGGCCGCCGATGCCGCGGCGCCGCAGGCAGGCGGAAGCACTGGTACGATCAGCGGCAGCATTGTGGACGCCACCGGCGCGGTGGTCCCTGGCGCGACGGTCGTGCTTCATAACGCGGTCACCAACTTCACGCGCCAGGCCACCAGCGACGACACCGGCGCGTTTGGGTTCGCCAACGTTCCACCCAACACCTATGTGGTGACCGTCACGCTGCAGGGCTTCACGACGCAGACGAAAACGGTGGATGTGCGCGGGGCGCTTCCGGTTCAGATGAACGTGACGCTAGAGGTGGCCGGGGGCGAGCAGACGGTGGAAGTATCGGCCTCGGCGTCGATGCTCGAGAACGTGCCGCTGGCCCACGAGGACGTGGACTCGAGCGCGATCGCCAAGTTGCCGACGCTCGATCCGGCGGCGGGCCTGAGCAGCGCCATCACGTATTCTTCCGGCGCCGTAGTGGCCGACGCCAACGGCTTTTTCCACCCGGCGGGCGACCACGCGCAAACCACGTTCGTCATCGACGGCCAGCCGATCAGCGACCAGCAGAGCAAGCTGTTCTCGACCCAGATTCCGGCCGACGCGATCCAGAGCATGGAGATGATCACCGGCGCCTCCGACGCCCAGTACGGCGACAAATCGAGCCTGGTAGTGAACGCCAGCACCAAGAGCGGCCTCGGGGCGACGAAGCCGTTTGGCAGCGTCGATCTCTACGGCGGCTCGTTCGGGACTTACGGCGAGGACGCCACGTATGGCTTCGGTACGGAGAAGTTCGGCAGCTTCACGGCGGTGAACGCACTCCGCACGGGACGTTTTCTCGACAGCCCCGAGTTTTACCCGATTCACGACATCGGCAACAACGCAAACATCTTCGAGCGGCTCGATTACCAGCTCACCGGGATGGATGCGATCCACGTGAACCTGTTCGTGGCGCGGAACTGGTTCCAGGCGCCGAACAGCTTCGACCAGCTCAGCCAGGACCAGCGGCAGCGAGTTTTGACCTGGAACGTCGCGCCCAGCTACGAGCACACCTTCAACGCGCACTCGGTGCTGACCGCGAACTTCTACGGCCGCCGCGACCAGGTAGATTACTACGGCAGCCGCAATCCGTTCAACGATACGCCGGTCGCGGTTAGCCAAGGGCGCTATCTCACCAACTACGGCACGCGCGACAACCTCAACCTGGTTCACGGCAAGCACACGATCAACATCGGCGTCGAAGTGCAGCAGACGCGGCTGGACGAGCGCTTCAATATGGGCGTCACGGACGCGTTGTTCAACCCGGTCTGTCTCAACGGAAGCGACCAAGCGCCGCTGGCTCTGCCTGGGATCACCAATCCGGCGCTGTGTTCCACCATCAACCCCAGCTACATTCCGAATCCCGAGTTGCTGCCGGGACTTCTCCCGTTCGACCTCACCCGCGGCGGCCAGTTTTTCAATTTCTACGGCCGGCACAACATCAACCAGGAAGCGATCTACATCACCGACCAGATCAACCTGGGCGCCTGGAACATTACCGCCGGGTTGCGCGACGACCAGTACAACGGCCTCACCTCGGCTAACGGCCCCCAGCCGCGGCTGGGAGTGAGTTACCAGGTGAAACAGACCGGAACGGTGCTCCGGATCAGTTACGCGCGGACCTTCGAGAGCCCGTACAACGAGAACCTACTGCTGTCGAGCCAGACGGGCGCGGGAGGGCTGGCGGAAAACGTGTTCGGCGCGGCGGCGCAGACGCCGATCCAGCCGGGCTTTCGCAACCAGTTCAACGCCGGGTTCGAACAGCGCATCGGCCGGTATCTTCTGTTCAGCGGCGATTACTTCTGGAAGTACACGCACAACGCGTACGACTTCGACGTGCTGTTCAACACGCCGATCACCTTCCCCATCGCCTGGCACAATTCGAAGATCGACGGCTTCGCCGCCCGTCTCAGCACCACCGACATTCACGGCTTCCAGGCTTATATGACGATGGGCCACACGCGCGCGCGCTTCTTTCCACCGGAAAACGGAGGCTTGATCGCGCAGTCCGGCTTGTATAACCAGGTTTTCCGCATCGACCACGACCAGGCGTTCCAGCAGACGACGAATCTTCGTTACCAGAAGGGCAAGGACGGCCCGTGGGCGACCTTCATCTGGCGCTATGACAGCGGCGAGGTGAACGGCGCGGTGACGAGCATTGAAGACGCGCTCGCGCTTACGGCGGCGCAGCAGGCCGATATCGGCTTCTACTGCGGCAGCGTCTTCGCCACGCGCTACGCTCCGATCTCATCGTGTCCTACCGGCGGCGGCGCCACGCGCGTCTACATTCCCAAGGCGGGCACTTACAACCCGGACACCAACCCGCCGCGCATCGCCCCGCGCAACACCTTCGACGCCGCCATCGGGACGGACAACCTGCTCCACAACGAAGGCGAGAACCACGTCACGCTGCGCTTCACGGTGACCAACCTCACCAACAAGGAAGCGCTGTACAACTTCCTGTCGACTTTCAGCGGGACGCATTTCATTGAGCCCCGCGCCTACGAGGCCGCGATCGGGTATATGTTCTGAGGGTGCGGGGGTGTAGGAGTCGCCGTGGTAGAGCGGACCGCTTCACCGCAGGTTCGTTTGGGTTGTGGTGCCACGCGGGCGAGGAGATCGACAATGCGTCACCCCGCGACACCTACAGCCCTACCGTCGGAAACAGATGCCGTCCTGGTTAAGGAAACCAGCCGGGTGCTCGCCTCGCACCTTCGAGACGGCGATCCGATCAAACTTCGAGTCGTCGGTGATTCGTCCCGGGCGACTGTCGCAGTTCCGGCATCCGCGGTGCGGCTACTGGTTCGAGTGCTGGAAGAAATGGCGCGGGGCAACGCAGTTACCCTGATCCCGGTGCACGCCGAGTTGACGACGCAGGAAGCCGCCGGCATGCTCAATGTCTCGCGCCCCTCCCTGATCCGGCTTCTTGATGAGGGCAAGATCGACTATCGCCGTGTGGGCACGCATCGCCGCGTACGGTTTGAATCGTTGATGAAGTACAAGCGCCAGGAGGGTACTGCCCGGCGCGCCGCTGTTCTTCGCAAACTCATGGTCTGATCCGTCTGGCCTCACTTCGCCGCGCGGGTTTTGTCGAGCGGCAGCACCGTGAACTTCCATTCGAGCGGCAGCGTCTCGGGGATGTAGCACATCGTGTCGTCGCAGGCCTGATAGCGCAGGGCGCCGGAGAGGATGATGGGTCCGGGAGAAGCGTCGGGTGAGACGGTTACGCCGCGGCGCAGAACGACGTGGCCGCGATAGGCCGGCACGGTTTCCTGAATCGCTTCGAGGCGCAGGGTCTCCGATGGCGGAAAGACGACCGGCTCCGCGTTCCAACCCACGGGCGGGCGCAGGGACCAGTCGATGGGGATGTAGTCGTGCACGCCGGGCGCGTAGACGTGCAGGCCGGGGCGAAGATCGAAGCTTACTTCGAGCACTATCCGCTCGCCCGGACTCACCTCCGTGCCGCTCGAAGTGAGCCGCGCCTCGATGCGCTTGCCGCTGACCGTTGCGGCCACGCCGCCTCCGATGCCGAACCGCTGCATCAGAACCGCAACCGCGGAATCCCTCTCCCGCAGGTCGCCGTGGATGTATTTCGCGCGCACGATACCGCGCTCGTTGATGAGCACTACCGCCGGATATGCCGCTCCGAAGAACGGACTCCCTTTCGGCGGCCCCGCCATTTCGAGCGACGCGGCGCGGATGAGGGCGGAGGCGTGGTCGGAGAGCAAAGGGAAGGTGATGGAGCGCCGCGCGGCGAACTCGCGCAGCACCGGCCGCGGGTCGTAGCTTACGGCGGCGAGTCCAATGCCCGCCTGGCGCGCGGCGTCCAGGTTCGCCTCCATCTCGGCCAATTGATTTTTGCAGTACGGGCACCAGTCGGCCGACTGAAAGAACACGAGCAGCACGCCATGGGGTCCTTCGAGCGATTTCAGGTCGCGCAACTTTCCGTCCTGGTCCGGAAGGCGGAAAGCGGGGAACGGAGCGCCGGTGCGCGGTCCCGGCGGAGGGGCGGGTTGCTGGGCCGCCAGAACGGATGCGACGAAAAACGTCGCCAAGGCAAGCCGGAGCAGGCGGACCATGTTCCGATTATGCCCCTACCAGTGGAGGTATGGCCGGGATGCGGTAGAATAACCGTGAAAATGGCGGCGCCAGGATCTAAACCGGAACCTCAGGAAATCCCCGATAAGTTGTACTTTCGTATAGGGGAAGTCAGCCGGCTTGCTGGGATAAAACCGCACGTGCTGCGGTTCTGGGAAAGCGAGTTTCCCGGGCTTGGACCGAAGAAGTCCTCCACCGGCCAGCGGCAGTTCCGGCGCAAGGACGTCGAGTTGGTGCTTGAAATCAAGCGGCTGCTTTATGACAAGCGGTTCACGATTGAGGGGGCGCGAAAGCACCTGGAAACCCGAGGTAAGGCACCACAAGCGAGCGTCGCGGCGCCGGCCAAGGCCCCACGCCGGCAGCAGGGGGAGCTTTTCGGGCCCGCGCTTTCCCCGCAGTGGGAGGAGATCCGCCGGGAGCTGCGCGCCATCGCCAGAATGTTGGGCGATGAGGTAAGGGGAACAACAGATTCTGCCGATAAGTGAGCAGGGCGGGGCATGGCCTCACGCTTGCCGCCCGAACGGCAATGATCCAGCTCACTCGCATCAATCAAACGCCGATTGTGCTCAACTCCGACCTGATTGAGCACGTCGAAGTCACGCCGGACACGGTGGTGACGCTGACCGGCGGGCAGAAGTTTCTCGTGCTCGAAAGCCCGCAGGAGGTGATTGCCCGAGTCATCGCCTTCCGCCGCTCGATAGCTCGGGAGGCGCTGGAACTGGATTCGCCAAGCCGCGCCGCGGGGCAGGCCGAAGCGCAGCTCAAGAAGGCGGCGCGCTAAGCCGATGGCTGCGAAAGCGGGCGGAAGCGGGCCGCAAGACCGGAAGAAGTTCGACGTCACCACCATCGCGGGGCTGCTGCTGGCGGTGGGAGGCATCGTTGGCGGATTGCTGCTCGAGGGCGGCAAGATCCGCGATGTAAGCCAGATCACCGCGGCGATCATTGTTCTTGGAGGCACCTTCGGCGCCGTGATGGTGACTACGCCCCCGGCGCAGCTCGCCCGCGCGCTCAAGCGCCTGCCGATGATCTTCCAGGACTCGAGCCCGAGCTGGAATCAAGCCATCGAAGACATCATCGGCTATGCGGTGAAGGCGCGGAAAACGGGTCTCGTGTCGCTTGAATCGGTTGCCGAGTCGATCGCGAATCCGTTTCTGAAAAAAGCGCTGAACCTCGCCATCGACGGCACGGACCTGCAAGAGCTCCGCTCGATGATGGAACTGCAGATAACGCTGGAGGAGCAGCGGGCCGAGGCCGAAGCGAGAGTGTTTGAAAGCGCCGGCGGCTACGCGCCGACCATCGGGATTATCGGCGCAGTGATGGGCTTGATCCAGGTGATGAAGAACCTGGCCAACATCGAGGAGGTGGGGCACGGCATCGCGGTCGCCTTCGTGGCCACGGTCTACGGCGTGGCGTCGGCCAATCTGTTCTTTCTGCCGGCGGCCGGCAAGATTAAGGCGCGGGCGCGCGAGGAGGCCGAAGGCAAAGAAATGATGCTCGACGGGGTGGCGGCGATCGTCGAGGGCATGAACCCGAAGATCATCCGGAGCAAGCTGGAGGCCTATCTCGGAGCGGAGGCGCCGCGGCAAAAGCCGGCCGCCGCGGCAGCCGAAGCGCCCGCCCGGGCCGCGCGCGCCGAGGCTTGAGGGATCCGCGATGCCGCGCAAGAAATCCCATGAGCAAGCCAACCACGAGCGGTGGCTCGTTTCCTACGCGGACTTCATCACGCTCCTGTTCGCTTTCTTCGTGGTGATGTTCGCCAGCTCGCAAACCGACCACGCCAAGGTGAAGCAGGTTTCCGAGTCGGTGCAGAAGGCTTTCAGTCAAAACCAGATCAGCGCGATGGTGAATGTCATCCTCGGCGGCACGGTGGATCACAAAGGCCCGGGCAACGCGATGATGCACGGCCCTGGCGGCGCGAAGCTTCTTAAGCCGGGCCCCAATCCGGCGCCGGAGCAGGAGCAGGATCTGCTGCCCTCGCTGCAGGTCCTGACGAAACAACTCGCTCCGGAGATCGCCAGCGGCAAGATCAGTCTCTCGATGCAGGCTCGCGGCCTCGTCATCAGCTTCCGGCAGGCGGCTCTGTTCCCCTCCGGCCAGACGGAGATCGAGCCCGCCAGCTACGACAGTGTCGGAAAGGTGGCCGAAGCGATCCTGCGCATCCCGAACCAGGTGCGCCTGGAGGGCCACACGGATTCGGTGCCGATCCACAACGCACGGTTCCGCAGCAACTGGGACCTGTCGGCGGCGCGCAGCATCGCCTTGCTCGAGTTACTCGTCGGCCGCTTCCGCGTGCCCGATAACCGGCTCTCCATCGGAGGCTACGCCGACAACGATCCGGCGGCCGACAACAGCACCGAAGAAGGACGCGCCCGCAACCGGCGCGTCGACATCGTCATTCTGAACTCGTTCGGCATGCGCGACGAACCCGAGCGCCCGAAATCGGCCGCCGCCGCCCCACCGGCAATCCCCGTTCCGCCGCCGGTTTCCGCTTCGGCCCGCGCTGGAACGCCCTAAACGGATCTACAGTGTGACAAAATACATCGGATGCGGCCAGCGCGCTCCACGCTGATTAGCGGCGCGAC
>JAJYKC010000105.1 GCA_021788955.1 Acidobacteriota bacterium | reverse complement strand
GCTTCCGCGCGCGGTCCACGAGACACTGCACCCATGCGCGAACCAGCACGATTTTCAAGATCGGACTTGAAGACCTGATTTCATCCCGCTCGATCCATCCGGCCTCCTTGGTGAGAAATCCGGGCTAATCCCGGTTTGCAATACAAGAACATCGCCGAGTCGGAGGTGTACGCGCTGAAGTTACGGCAACTGTTCACTCCGATCCCGGACAACCCGTATCCGCCGCTTCGCGCGGTTGAGCGCCGCATTCGAGAGGCCCACTTCCTGGGAGAAACGGAGAACGCGACGAGCCGGCTGGGGACGGTGGGGAGCATCGGACTGCTGTACCTGTTCGGCGTGGCGTTGATGGCATGCTTCGGAGCTACGGTGAGCCCGGTGGCGGGCGCCTCGGCTGGTCTTGCAATCGCCAGCGTGCTGCTTGCGACCACGGGAGGCTTCGGCGCCTTGTTCAACGTGTTTATCGCGCCGGACATCCGCGCTTACAACCGAATAGTCGTTTTCATCAGCTTCTTTGCGTTGGCGGGCCTGGGAGATTGGCTCACGCGTGTTTCGCGAGAGAGAATTTCGCGCGTCTGGGCGGGCGTCGCGTGCGTTGCACTCGCTTTGTTTGCGGCCTACGACCAGGCGGTGGTAACGCGTTATCTCGATTATTCCGGACGCGGGAAGTCTTTCAATGCGGACCGCGAGTATGTGGCCCGCGTCGAGGCGATGATCCCCGCCGGAGGCTCCGTGTTCGAGTTGCCGTTTCGCGATTTTCCTCTCGATGTGCCTCACTTGCGGATGAACATGTACGAGGAGGCGGCGCCCTACATCCACTCACGAGGGTCGCGGTGGAGTTGGGGCGCAATGAGCGAGCGGGAGGGGCAATGGAACGAGGAGACGACGGCGATGCCGGTACCGCGTATGCTCGCCCGGTTGAAACAGCAGGGTTTCGCCGCGGTCTGGCTTGATCGCGAGGGCTACCGGCCGGAGGAGTCGCCGGAAACGGCGTTGACGGCGACGCTCGGCGCTCCCTTAAACTCTCCCGACGGGCAGATCGGATTCTTCCTGATGCGAAACTACGCGCCCCCGCCTGACACCGCGGTAGAACCCGGCCCGCTATTCGTCTTCTATTCGACGGGATTCTATCCGTTTGAAACGGCGGGAACAGAGCGATGGCGTTGGTGCGGCAGGGTCGGGCGAATCGATTTTTCCAACCCGTCGGGCCATGTCCGCACCGTGCAATTTTCTATGATGTTAGAGACGGGCCACGCGGAGACCGCACCCTTTCAAATAAGTGTGGCCGGCAAGGTGGAGCGCCTGCTGGCTTCAAGCGCGGGCACCGGGTATACGCACACGATGACAATCCCGGCGAAAGGCGATGTGCGGATGATGATCCGGGCGGGATGCAAGCCCGTCAAGACTGGGCCTTCCGATGTGCGGGTCGGGTTGTAATTTCGAACCGTGAACCCCACGCTCCGCGAGCTTAGGTAAGCCGGAGCAGCAAGAATAAGGACGAGATGCCGAAGAAACGAGCGTTGATTACTGGAATTACGGGGCAGGATGGGTCGTATCTGGCCGAGTTGTTGCTAGCCAAAGGATACGAGGTGCACGGCGTGGTGCGGCGCGTCGCGCTAGAAGATCCGGGCCACCGGCTTTCGCGTATCGCGGCGGTGCGGGACGAGATCCAGCTACATGCCGCGTCGCTCGAGAGTTTTCCGAGCATTTATCGAGTGTTCCAGAAGGTCGCGCCGGAGGAATGTTATCACCTGGCGGCGCAGAGCTTCGTAAGCTACTCGTTCGACGACGAGTTTTCTACGCTCAACACAAACATCAACGGGACGCATTATGTACTGGCAGCGCTTAAGGAGATCGTCCCTTCGTGCCGGTTCTACTTCGCCGGATCGAGCGAGATGTTCGGCAAGGTTCACGAGACGCCGCAGAACGAGCAGACCGCGTTCCACCCGCGCTCGGCATATGGAATCAGCAAGGTAGCGGGATTTGATCTGACGCGGAATTATCGCGAGGCATACGCAATTCACGCTTCCAGTGGAATCCTGTTCAATCACGAATCCCCGCGGCGCGGCTTCGAGTTTGTCACCCGGAAGATCACTTCCGGCGTGGCACGGATTGTGGCGGGGAAGCAGGACAAACTGCCACTTGGAAATTTGGACGCGCAGCGGGACTGGGGCCATGCGCGGGACTATGTCGAGGCGATGTGGCGGATGCTGCAGCAGGATACACCCGACGATTACGTGGTTGCGACGGGTGAGACGCATTCGGTGCGGGAATTCGCCGACCTGGCGTTCGAGGCTGTCGGCTTACGCGCAAACGATTACGTGACAGTCGATCCGCAGTTCTTCCGCCCGGCCGAAGTGGACCTGCTGATCGGGAATCCGGCAAAGGCAAAAGCTCGGCTGGGATGGCAGCACACGGTGAGTTTCCCGGACCTGGTACGGGAGATGGTAGAAGCCGACATTCAGGCCATGGGAGAGGTGGAGAGTCTCGTGAAAGGCACCCGGGCGCAGGGCAACTGAGAGGGCCGGAAACCGGGGTTCGATGCGCGCACACTATCTAATCATTCCGGTGGTGACCGCGGTAGTGGCGGCGGGCGGAGAGTGGCTCAGCCGTTCCGGAATGGAATGGTACCGGGGACTGAGAGTTCCCACCTGGACACCGACAGGAAAGGTAATCGGGCGTGTTTGGGCAGTGCTGTACGTGATGGCGGCGCTTTCGGGGGCGCTCGCGCTCAATGCGGCGCCACCGGAGCGCTACTCGATGATCGCGGCACTCTACGCATTGAACGCGTTTTTGAATCTGGCCTGGCCCTATCTGTTCTTCGTTCGGCGGCAGATCGGCTCAGCCGCACTCGAAGCGCTGCTGCTGGCGGCCTCGGTGGCCATTATTCAGGCGAACGTGCTTATGTTCTCGCCGGTTGCGGCGGTGCTACTGTTGCCGTATCTCGTCTGGACGCTGTTCGCGGCGCGGCTCACCTATGCGATTTACGGTTTGAACTAGCTTTCTTCTCGCCAGCCCGGGCGGTTTTTTCCTGCTGAGTCTGACGACTGTGGTGTCCGTGATGTCCGGCGTGATGATGGTAAGAACGCGTTCGGGGAAGGGCCCAGGCGGGGGTGGCCAGCGCCAGAACGGCGGCAATCGAGGCGATACGTTGGAACATAAAAGTCTCCTCGGTTGTTAAGTGTGCGATTGTGAAAAAAAATCGCCCGAATTCCGCGGGCTAAAATGGCTTCTGAGTGCACAGCGCGAGGTGCGCTCAACTTGGCAAATCGACGCTCGCGCCCCGCTGCGTTGTGCGCGGTGTTGACTGGAGAGGTGGGCGAACCGATGTCCATAGAAATAAAGCTCGAATCCGGCGAGGTAGCGGCAGCGCTGCCGGAGGCGCCGTTGACGCTGGAAGGCGCAGCCGTATTGCACCAGACGATGCGTGTGCGCCGGCGGGAATGGCGGGTGCTCGATGAGTCCAAGCGTGCTGCTCTTGTGGAGGAGGCCGCGGCGGCGCTGGGCGCGATGGAGCACAACGCGGAGGGCCAAAGCGCGATCTTCTCGCTGTTTGGCCACAAAGGCGACCTGATGTTCGTACACTTCCGGCCGGACTTCGATGAGTTGCAGGCCTGCGAGCTCTCCATCGCACGCCTGGCGATCGGCGAGTATCTCGAGCCGGTCCACTCTTACCTGTCCGTGGTGGAACTGGGGCTGTACGAATCGACGCAGAAGGTTTTCCGCGCGCTGGCGGCGGACGGTATCGAGCCGCATACACCGGATTGGGAGCGAGCCGTGGAAGAAAACCTGGCGCGGCAGCGGGAGGCGATGCGGCCGCGGCTGTTTCCTGAGATGCCTCCGAACCGCTTCATCTGCTTCTACCCGATGGACCGCAAGCGCGGCGAAGCGAAGAACTGGTACCAGCTTCCGATGGCCGAGCGAGCCCGCCAGATGCACGAGCATGGGATGATCGGGCGGCGCTACGCGGGCGAGGTGAAGCAGATCATTTCGGGCTCGATCGGTCTGGACGACTGGGAGTGGGGCGTAGATCTGTTCGCCGACGACCCGGTGGTGTTCAAGCGACTAATCTATGAGATGCGTTTCGACGAAGTGAGCGCGGTGTATGCGTTGTTCGGGCAGTTTTATGTGGGCATCCGCTGCCCGGCGGCATGGCTGGGAAAGCTACTCGAAGGCCAGGCGCCTCCGCGATAGGCAGCGCCAGCTACTGATCGGGGAACGTGCCGTCGCCGTCACCGAGTGAGCGCTGCATGAGAACCGTGTCAACCCAGCGGTCGAACTTGAATCCGACGGAGCGCAGCATGCCTGCGTGGAGGAAGCCAAACTTCTTGTGGAGGTGGATGGAGGCTGTGTTTGCCCTGTCCCCGATGACGGCGATCATCTGGCGAGCACCAGCCGCTTCACAGCGTTCAATCAGGTGCGTGAGCAACAAGCCGCCGACGCCGCGGCCGGCGTACGAGGGGTCAACAGAAACGGAGTCTTCGACGGTGAAGCGATAGCCGATGCGAGGCCGGTAGGCGCTGGCGTAGGCATAACCCACGATGAGTCCGTCATCGAGCGAAGCGACAATCCAAGCCAGGCCGAGGCTCTGAACGGCCGACCAGCGCCGCGCGATCTCAGCTTCGCCGGGCGGGACCAGTTCGAAAGTGGCCCTGCCATGAGCGACGTGATGAGCGTAGATGCGGGTGACGGCAGCAAAATCCGCGCCGGTGAAGGGGCGAATGGCAAGGCGGAAGGGAGCGGCGTGTGGCATGGGCGCCAAGGAACGCCCGTCAGCGCACGTCGGAGAAGGGCATCGGATCGAGGATCCAGTTGCTAATGTTCGACACGATCTCCGAATCGTGAAGTTCCGGACGCGCGGACAGTTTCTTCCACTCAGGGTCAGAACCGAAGGCTCGCCAGAGGCGCTCGCGGGCTGCCAGATTTTCAAAGGTGAGCATGTACGTCAGGTTGGGCATGCGGTCCCCGGCGACCATCCGGCCGAAGAAAACCGGCTGCATGCCCAGCCGCTCGAATATACCGGCTTCCGCCGTGTCGAACATGCGGATCTTTCTCTCGAGAGTAAGCATGTTTGGGGACTCGTAGCGGCGGAGTTCAAGAATGTGAGATCCGTTCTCGAGCCGCTTCGGCGCCTTAAGCGAAGGGAAGCCCGGGAATCCTTCGAGCAGCCACACGGATTCGCGCTCATAGACTCGGCCGGTGGAGGATACGTATTTCTCATAGGCGGCGCGGTACGAGGCGTCGCCTTCGAGTTTCTGCGCCGCGCCGGCGAGGGCGCCGAAGGATGGGTACTCACTCAGCAGCACGGCGGTGGGACTACCGGGGCCGATGCTGACGCGGAAGGCGCTGACGGTGGTTGCGCCAGCCGAGCGGAAGGCAGGCGCGAGGGCCGAGCCTAAGAACTCCTGGGTGTGGCGAAGTTCGTCGTCGGAGGAGTTGCGCATCTCGATAAGCCGCAACTCGTAGGCCGAGGGGCCGGCGGAACCGGCGGCTTGGGGCGCGCCTGCCATGAGCAGGGGTGCGGCACTGAGGAAATCGCGGCGAGGCATCATCCTCTCGACGATACAACAGCCGGCAGTCCGCCAAAGCGGCGGTCGCGGGTGTGGAACTCGGCGAGAGCTTGCGAAAGGTCTTCGGGGCCGAAGTCCGGCCAGAGGCGCGGGGTGAAGTAAAGTTCAGCGTAGGCGCACTCCCAAAGCAGAAAGTCACTCAAACGCTGTTCGCCGCCGGTGCGGATGAGCAGGTCCACGTCGGGGGACCCGAGGGCGCAACTGAGCGCGTCGCGATTGGCCGTCGCACCGGGGCACCGGGCTGCAGCGAGGAGTTGATCGCGGGCGGAGTAGTCGACCGCGAGGCGCAAGTGGAGGCGGGTGCCATGCGCGGTTTGCGATTCACATTCTTCAATGGCTGGAAGCATGAGCCGGGGAAGGCGGTCGCGGCGGCCGATGACTGTGACTCGGACGCCGTTGTCGATGCAGCGGCGGACCTCGGAGCGGAGCCAGGCGAGGAAGAGTTTCATGAGCGCGCCCACCTCTTCTTTCGGGCGGTTCCAGTTGTCGGAGGAGAAGGCGTAGACGGTGAGAGTGCCGACGCCATGTTTGACAGCGGCCTCAACAGTGCGGCGGAGGGCCTCGGCGCCGGCGCGGTGACCGGCTATGCGGGGGAGGCCGCGACGGAGGGCCCACCGGCCGTTGCCGTCCATGATGATGGCGGCATGGAGTCCGCCGGAAGAGGAGTGGGACACGGACGAGGTCATCCGCGCATGACGCGGATGAGGGCCTCCATGTGATCGAGATAACGAGCCAGCGCGCGGCGGCCCTTGTCTGTGATGCGATAGGTGGTGCGGGGGACCCGTCCCTCGAAGGCCTTCGTGCAGGAGATGTAGCCGGCGTCCTCGAGTTTGCGAGCGTGGATGCTTAGGTTGCCGTCCGTGGTTTGCAGCAGGCGCTTCAACTCCGAAAAGGGGACCTCGCGCTGGGCGGCGAGGGCGCTGAGAATTCCGAGCCGCAGGCGTTCGTGGATGAGCTTGTCGAGCTCCATCGGCCGCGCGGCTTCGAGCGCAGGCAAGGCCGAGGAAGAGGGCAAAGACTTGGCGAGAGCGTTTGATTTAGCCACCGTACCTCCTAGCAATCAGAAAACCGAAAATGAGATGGAGGCCGCCGAAGCCGGCGGCGAGGGCAAGGTCGCCGAAAGAGCCGGGCAGAAGGGCCGCGGCGGCGCCGAGGGAGAGAAAACAGACGCCCATGACAGGGACGATCGGCACAGAAAAGGCGCCTCCACTGACAATCCCGGCGCCGTAAAGCATCAGCCAGGTGGGCGGGATCGCCTGGCGCAAGCCCGCGTGCACGAGCACGGCTGTGAGGACGGCTCCGGCGGCGAGCGGCGGGGCGAATCCGAAGGCGAACTTTCGGGCGGGAGGAGCGAGCAGCGGTTCGCCGATACGCTCCGCCTTCTGCTTCATGGCGAGGACGCCCATCCCGAGGGCGAGCATACCCTCAGCCAGCCACACGGCGAGCCAGGCGTCGAGCGTGGGCTGCCGGGAAGCGGCGAACGCCGCAATGAGGGCGCTCGATCCGATCCAGACGCCGCCCCAGCCGGGCACGGCGGTGAAAGAGGCGGCCCGTTCCATGGTTTCGCGGATAAAGCGAAGGTTGTCCATGGCGCGGTCCTGGAGGGATACGGGGGGCCGGGAAAGCGAGCGCAGGATCCGGAATGACGCCATGCGCCTACAATAACATAAGTACTTTGCCATGTAAAGTTGCGACCGGGGCCGTCTGCCCGTAGACGGAGCCGGAAGTCTCCGGGCAAAACATTTCACTTGACAAGCAAATGGAGAAGGGAGAGACTGCCGGAGAGGGGATTCCACTAGATTGACAACTGGAGACACAGACCGGATTTGTTTGCTGCAGGGCACGCTCGACCTTATGGTGCTGCGGACGCTCGCGACAATGGGCCCGCAGCACTCCTACGGGATCGCCGGGAGGCTGAAGCGGGTCTCGGGGGAAGCGCTCGATCTCAACCAGGGCACGCTGTACCCGGCGCTGGTGCGGTTGGAGCAGCAGGGATGGATTAAGGGTTCGTGGGCCAAGACGGAGAGCAACCGC
>JAJYKC010000104.1 GCA_021788955.1 Acidobacteriota bacterium | reverse complement strand
GTCGTGGGTCCGAGTTGGTGAAACTTATCGAACACCGATTTCTGGCTCTCGGCGGCGATGCCAATCCCGGTGTCGCTGACCAACACCCGGATGAAGCCGTCCTGGGCGTCAGCCTCGACACGAACGGATCCGCCTTCCGGAGTGAACTTCACCGCATTACTCAGCAAATTGTACAGAATCTCCTTGAAGCGCACACGGTCCGCGTCGACCTCGACATCCTCGGGGATCTCCGTCTCAACGCGCAGTCCCTTGGCTTCGGCCTGCGGACCGATGCTGGCCAGCACTTCTCCGGCCGCTGGAGCGATCTCGAACACCTCGCGCCGCAGATCCAGTTTTCCGGCTTCGATCTTGCTCAAGTCGAGTACGTCGTTGATGAGTTCCAGCAGGTGGAGAGAGTCCCGGCGGATATGTTCGACAAACCGCTTTTGGGGCTCGTTCAGCGGGCCTTCGAGTTCTTCGGCGAGCAGTTCGGCAAAGCCGATGATGGTGTGCAGCGGCGTCCGCAGTTCGTGGCTCACACTGGCCAGGAACTCGCTCTTAAGCCGGTTGGCGCGCTCGACCTCCCGGTTTCGCTGTTCGAGTTCGGCGTTGGCGGCATGAATTTTCTCTTCGGCAAGTTTGCGGTCCGTGACGTCGCGGATGATCGCCGTGACGCGAAAGCCTTCGTCGGCGCGAACCGGACTGAGGCTGATCTCTACGGGGAACAAGGTGCCGTCCTTGCGCACCGCGTTTAAAGGCAGGCCCTGCCCCATGGGGCGGACGCGAGGCTCGGCCCAATACTGAGCACGGTGTTCACGATGGCGCGCCTTGGCCGAGTTCGATAGCAGCATTTCGACGCTCCGGCCGAGCATCTCCTCGCGCCGGTAGCCGAAGATGCGCTCGGCCGACGCGTTCGCAAGAACCATGGTGCCGTCTTCGTCGACCTCGATAATTGCGTCCGGGGCTGCTTCGAGGAGTTCCCGGAATCGTCCCTCGGCCTTGACACGGGCGTTGGCTTCCTGCTCCCGCGCACGCGCCCTCTCCTGCTCAGCGACCGCTGCCTGGCGCGGCCTGTCATCGGCAATCACCGCGAGCAGTCCCCCCTCTTGGCGTTTCGAAGCCCAGAATCGCAATTCGATCTGATTGCCGGTTCGCCCCTCAAATTGCAATTCAAGTCCATCGGAAGGCTCGTGAAGCAATCCGGCGTCCAGGGCTCGTTCGACGTCTTTCAGCGCCGAAGCGAGGGCCGAAGGTGGGGTGTGTCCGAGCATATCGGCGGCCTCATAGCCGAGCAGACGGGATGCCCCAGGACTCCAAAGGGTAATGAAACCACTGCGATCCGTCCCCACGAGGCCCAGGGGGTGGGTACGCCAGATCTGCTCGAAAACCTCGCGCGCTTCCATGCTTCCGAGTTCCGTCACCGGTTTGCCTTTAGGTACTGCCATTGCGTCTTTTGGCGCTCCGCTGGGTCACTTCGCGCAGTCTCATTGCCGACCTCATTCTATCATTTAGGATTGACGAGCCTTCGGCACGCATCGCGAAGGAATGCCGGCAGCGTGGCGCTGGACACGCGGACCTTAAATGTCATATAGTTCCGGTCATGAAATTCTCCGGTCTTCTTCTTGTTATTGCCGCTTTAGCCATGGCGGGCGAGTCCGCTAAGGTCGACGTGTGGCATGGGGCCAAGGTGGTATCGGAGGCGCTGCCGGCGGGACCGGGTTTGCAGACCGCAGTTCTAGCCAAATACGGGAATCACTCGGTGATGGTGATTCGCCGCCAGAAAACCGGGCAGGTGGAGTTGCACCAGACGCAAACCGACATCATGATCGTCGAAAGCGGCACGGGAGAGTTGCGGACCGGAGGTACGATGCCGGACGCCAAGACCACTGCGCCGAACGAGCTTCGTTCCGACGAGATGAAGGGCGGCACGAGCCGGCGAGTCGTTCCGGGGGACGTCATTCACATTCCGGCGAACGTCTCGCATCAGGTGGTGCTCAAATCCGGCGAGACGATCGCCTATGTGACCATCAAGGTGGACGCGCGCTGAGGCGGGCTCAGCGTGCCTTACGCCGGGACGGGCGTTTTTTGGGAACGGCCGGCAGTTCGGCTGCGAAGGCCATCTCGATGAGTTCACCCTGCTCGGTGTGGTGGCGCTTGAGCGAGCCCGGCGCGGGGCTGGCGCTCTCCAGTCGTCCGGCGTAGCCGAGCGTGCGGCCGGTCGGATCGAGCAGGGGACGGAACCACTCGCGCACGAAGCGCCATGCGCCCATGTTTCGCGGCTCTTCTTGGACCCAGCGAACTTCCGCATTCGCGGGATACAGAGTGAGCGCCTCGCGCATCTTGGATTCGGGGAAAGGATAGTACTGCTCCAGCCGGACGATCGCCGTGTCATTGGCATTGCGTTCTTCGCGGGCGGCGAGCACGTCAAAATAGACTTGGCCGGAGCAGACCAGAACGCGCTTCACGTTCTCTGCAGCCATGCCGCGGTCAGGCAGCACTTCTTCGAAGGCTCCCGTCGTGAAGTCGGCAAGAAGGCTGGTGGCGCGCGGATTTCGCAGCATGCGCTTTGGCGTGAACAGAATCAGCGGCTTACGCATGCCGCGGCCCTGCGGACCGCCCATCATCTGGCGGCGCAGCAGATGGAAGTACTGGGCCGGGACGGTGCAGTTGCAGACCTGCATGTTGTCCTCGCCGCAGAGTTGCAGGAAGCGCTCGATGCGAGCGCTGGAATGCTCGGGGCCCTGTCCTTCCTGGCCGTGCGGCAGAAGCAGGACGAGCCCGCTCGGCTGCGCCCACTTTGTCTCGGCGGTCGAGATGAACTGGTCGATCATGATCTGGGCGCCATTGGCGAAGTCACCGAACTGCGCTTCCCAGAGCACCAGCGTGGAGGGGTCGGCGACGCTGTAGCCGAATTCGAAGCCCATCACAGCGTACTCGCTCAGTGAGCTGTCATAGACTTCGAATCGCGCCTGGTCGGGCGAGGCGTGCTGCAGCGGAATATAGGGCAGGCCGTTCTCGTAGTCGAAGAACTTGATGTGGCGCTGGCTGAAAGTTCCGCGGCCGCTGTCCTGGCCGCTGAGGCGGACCGGAGTTCCTTGGAGCACAAGGCTCCCGAAGGCGATTGCTTCGCCTGTGGCCCAATCAATCGGCGCGTTTTCCAGGATCTGGCGGCGCTTGTCGACGACGCTCTTCAGCTTCGGGTGCAGATGAAAGTCGGCCGGGAGTTCCGTCATCTTGTGGACGACGCGATCGAGTAGCGCGGGCGAGATGGCGGTTTGGGCGGCTTCGGCGCGGGGCTTTGCCTCGGCTTCGGGCGCGGTCAGGCTGTCGACGTGATAGCGCTCCCCGCCCTTCTTGCTCTCGTCATAGATCGAGTTGAGACGGCCGGAAACCGCCTTGCGCATCGTGGCGACTGCAGCCTCATCGACGAGGCCCGACGCGGCCAAAGTACGCGCATACTGTACCGCGGCCGAAGGATGCGTCTTGATCTTGCGGTACATCAGAGGCTGGGTGTAGCTGGGGTCGTCGGCCTCGTTATGGCCGTGCCGGCGGTAGCAGACCATGTCGATGACGACATCTCTTTTGAACTGCTGGCGGTAGTCGAAAGCGAGCTGGGCGGCGCGCACGCACGCCTCGGGGTCGTCGGCGTTTACATGGAAGATCGGCGCCTGGACGGCGCGGGCGATGTCGGTCGAGTAGGTGGCGCTGCGTCCCTCGGAAGGGTCCGTGGTGAAGCCAATCTGGTTGTTGATGACCAGATGCAGCGTGCCGCCGGTCTTGTAGCCTTTGAGCTGCGACAGATTCAGTGTCTCGCCCACCACGCCCTGACCGGCGAATGCGGCGTCGCCGTGGATGAGCAGAGGGATGACGCGGGCACGTTCTATGTCTCCCACGTGGTCTTGTCTGGGCCTTACGATCCCTTCCACAACGGGGTCGACCGCTTCGAGGTGGCTTGGGTTGCAGACCACGGAAAGGGCCACTTCGCGGCCAGCGGTGGTTTTGCGGACACCGCTGGCGCCGAGGTGATATTTCACGTCGCCGGAGCCTTCAATCGACTCGGGGTCGCCGCCTTCGAACTCGCTAAACACCTGCACCATCGACTTGCCGATGATGTTGGCGAGCACGTTCAGACGGCCGCGGTGGGCCATGCCGATCACGATTTCATGCACTCCGCCGGCGCCGGCGCGCTCAACGAATTCGTCGAGAATCGCGATCGCGGACTCGCCGCCTTCGAGACCGAAGCGTTTGTGGCCGACGAAGCGGGTCCCGAGGAAGTGTTCAAACTCCTCGGCTTCGATGAGTTGCTCCAGAATCCGCCGGCGCACTGTGTCGCCGAGCGGCCAGTGATTCATTTCCGGCTCCATGCGATCCTGCAGCCACTGCTTCTGGTCCGGATGCTGGATGTGCATGAACTCGCAGGTCAGCGTGCCGCAGTAGGTCTTACGGATCGCCTCCAGGATTTCGCGCAGCGTGGCCCTGTGCGAACTGCCCTTATGCACCTGCAGCGTGCCGACGGTGAAAACCTGGTCCAGATCACCCGTCGTGAGCCCGTAGGTTTCCGGGTCGAGTTCGGGGTGCTCTTCGCGGTGCATGAGGCCGAGCGGATCGAGGTCCGCCATGAGGTGGCCACGTACACGGTGCATGTGAATCAGGTGCATCACCGCGCCTTGCTTTTCGACGAGTTCGGCGCTGACAGCGGCGGGCGCGGCGGCAGGCTGAGCCGTTGCGGCGGAAACTGCCGGAGACGGCATTGTGCTCCAGGTGGCCGGCTTTGCCGTCACGCTCATCGCGTGCATCAGCCGCTGGTAGAAATCATCCGCGCCCTCGAGAAGAGCCTGTAGGCGCGCGAGGAACATTCCGGATTCCGCACCCTGGATCACGCGGTGATCGTAGGTGCAGGTGATCATCATGACCTTCGAAATACCGAGAACGGTGCGGGCGGCTTCATTCAGTGCGCGGTATTCGGCCGGATAGTCGATGGCGCCGGTGGCGATGATCGCCCCCTGGCCAGGCATCAGGCGCGGCATCGAGCCGTACGTGCCGACGGTGCCGGGGTTGGTGAGCGAAATCGTCGTTCCTTCGAAGTCGGCAAGCGTGAGTTTTCCTTCGCGTGCGCGGGCGACGATCGCATCAAAGGCTTCGACGTATTCCCCGAAACTCAGCGTGTCGGCGTTCTTGACGTTCGGAACTTTGAGTGAGCGGGTACCGTCCTTGGCAGCGACGTCGACCGCGAGGCCGAAGTTCACGTGCTCGCGGACGGCGCGATAGGCGGCGCCCTCGACGCTGGCGAAGGCGTGGTTCAGCGCTTTATTCGTGCGCAGCGCTTCGAGTATCGCCCACCCGATGATGTGGGTAAACGACAACTTGCTTTGTCCGGCGCGGCCACGCGCGCCATTGGCGATGCGGCGGTTCTCCTCGAGAACGGCAACCGCCACCATTCTCTGCGAGGTTGCTGTCGGCAGCGTGAGGCTCGCGATCATGTTTTCGGCGATGCGAAGCGCTGCGCCGCGGAGTGGAATGAGTTGCTCGCCGGAGACGGCGACGTGTGCGGGCACCGTTGCGGGCGCGGGCTTTGCGTGCCCGTTCGACACCGCGGCCTCGACGCCGTTCAGTGCGGGCGCAGCGGCGGTGGCGCCGTTTCCTTCAAAAACCTTCTTCCAGCTTTCGTCAACCGTGCGGCGATCATGAAGATAGTTCAGATACAGCTCATCTTCCAGCCACTGGTTGATCCCGGGCGTAGCGCTACCTGGCGCAGAACTACTGGATGAGTCAGACATGCAGTTTGGTGGGAGCTTCCTTCTCCTCTCATCCTAACGCGATCCCGGCGGGTTGTTGGCGGGTCAAAGACGACCAAGAGGCTAGTCTTCGATCTCGATCTTCGGACCGGTCTTCGCTCTCTCTTCGGCGGCGCGTTGCTCCACCAGACGGGCCAGTTCAAGATAAGGTTGGGCGACGTCAGTGGCGTCGCCAACCACCACCGGCCGGCCTGTGTCACCGCCTTCCCGAACTCGCGGATCGAGCGGAAGCTCGCCGAGGAAGGTGACGTTCATCGCTTCGGCTGTCTTTTTCCCCCCGCCCTGACTGAAGACGTCGATGCGCTCGTTGCAATGCGGGCACATGAGGTAGCTCATGTTTTCGACCAGTCCCAGCAGCGGGACGCGGACCTGCTCGAACATCAGAATGGCCTTTCGCGCGTCTTCGAGAGAGACTTCCGACGGCGTGGTGACGATAACGGCGCCGGTGAGCGGGGCGGTCTGGATCAGCGTGATCTGCACGTCGCCGGTACCGGGCGGCAGGTCGACGATGAGATAGTCGAGTTCGCCCCAATCCACCGAGCGGAGGAACTGCTGGATGACGCTATTTAGCATGGGGCCGCGCCAGACCAGCGGGCGGTCGCCAGGATTCAGCAGGCCCATGGACATCACTTTCATTCCATGGCGCTCAACGGGCTGAATGCGCTCGCCGATGGCGTGGGGCTGGGCGCGGACGCCGAGCATGAGCGGCACGTTCGGTCCGTACACGTCTGCGTCGAGCAGGCCGACCTTATTGCCCAGGCTGCCTAGAGCTAGTGCCAGGTTTACGGCTACCGTAGTCTTGCCGACGCCGCCTTTGCCGCTGCCCACGGCGATCAGGTTCTTCACCCCGGGGATCGGCGGCCGAACCGGCTCGCCCTGTGGCCCCATTGATCTCGATTGCGTTCCCATTTCTTACCGATGATCGCGCATTGTTGCGTCCCGACGCCAACGTCCTGAGGTTGACTACGCCCGGCTTGGGCGGACCGAAGGGCCGTGTTACGCTGGCCTCTTATGCAGCTTTCGGGGATTTTCCTCGGGCTTGGGGAAGAGACGTTCGCCCAGCTTCTACGGAGCGTCTCAATCAGCGGCCTCAAGACATACCAACTTTACGAACGGATGAAGGTGCGGTTGCACCTGCCGAAGCTGAACGCCAGCGCGCTTCGGGCGGCGGAGCCGAAGCTGTGGCAGCGGCTCCAGACGGGCGAGGAGGACCTGGCCACCGAGTTGGCTCAAGCGATCCTGGTGGGGCACCTCGACATGATCGTCGCCGTTCTCAATTTTCTCGAGATTCCCCATGAAGATGGGTTTTTCGCCAAGGACCTGGACGGGGCGAAGTATCTTACCGGCGATTGGCAGCAGCGGGTTTACGACAAGTTTCATGCGAGTTATCCGCCAGCGCTGCTGCTGTTCTATGTGAATCACTTAGGCTGGGAAGTGGCGAAGGCGGAAAGTGTTTTCCAGCCGGCGATGCCGGAGACGAAGGCGTAGCCGGGCATTATGAGTAGGTTCTTCGACGCCGTGCGCAGTGGCGATGTCGACACGATGCAGGCGCTGGCCGAAGCTGAGCCGGCGGTCGTGTCTTCGCGCGACGAGCGCGGCATCGACGCCTACATGGCGGCGCGATATGCACGGCAGAATCAGGCGGCAGAGTGGCTGCTTGGCCACGGCTTTGTTTGCGATGTATTCTCGGCCGCGGTGGCGGGTAAGGCGGACCAATTGAGCGAGTTACTGGCCCATGACATGAGCTTGGCGACCAGCTACAGCGCCGACGGGTGGACGCCGCTGCATCTGGCGGCGTTTTTCGGCAGCCGAAGCGCGGCCGAGGCGCTGATCGCGGCCGGCGCGAAACTCAACGCCCGCTCGCGGAAAGCGATGCA